>CAYPKL010000110.1:0-2580 GCA_964411285.1 uncultured Rikenellaceae bacterium | reverse complement strand
TTCCAGCTTCATGCAGTCGAGTTGCAGACTGCAATCCGAACTGAGGCCGTATTTTTGAGATTTCCTCCACCTCGCGGCGTCGGGTCTCTTTGTTAACGACCATTGTAGCATGTGTGAAGCCCAGGGCGTAAGGGCCATGCTGACTTGACGTCATCCCCACCTTCCTCCCGCTTACACGGGCAGTTTCCGAAGAGTGCCCGACTTTACGCTGGCAACATCGGATGAGGGTTGCGCTCGTTGCGGGACTTAACCCAGCATCTCACGACACGAGCTGACGACAGCCATGCAACACCTGTCTCGCTGTTCTGGCTTTTGGCCAGAAGGCCATCCCTTTCAGGTGGTTTCAGCGGATGTCAAGCCCTGGTAAGGTTCTACGGTTAGTGACGTATTAATCCACATGCTCCACCGCTTGTGCGGGCCCCCGTCAATTCCTTTGAGTTTCAACCTTGCGGTCGTACTCCCCAGGCGGGACACTTAATGCGTTAGCTACGGCACTGGGGGGGTCGATACCCCCAACACCTAGTGTCCATCGTTTACGGCCAGGACTACCGGGGTATCTAATCCCGTTCGCTCCCCTGGCTTTCGCACCTCAGCGTCAGGACAAGGCCAGGAAGCCGCCTTCGCCACGGGTGTTCCTCCTGATATCTACGCATTTCACCGCTACACCAGGAATTCCACTTCCCTCTCCTTGCCTCGAGCCCACCAGTATCGAGCGCACTCTTGCGGTTGAGCCGCAACCTTTCACACTCGACTTAGTAGGCCGCCTACGTGCGCTTTACGCCCAGTAAATCCGGACAACGCTCGCCCCCCACGTATCACCGCGGCTGCTGGCACGTAGTTAGCCGGGGCTTATTCCTGGGGTACCGTCATTTTTTTCTTCCCCCAGAAAAGACCTTTACATCCCGAAGGACTTCATCGGTCACGCGGCGTCGCTGCGTCAGGCTTTCGCCCATTGCGCAAGATTCCTAATTGCTGCCCCCCGTAGGAGTCTGGGCCGTGTCTCAGTCCCAGTCCGGCTGACCATCCTCTCAGACCAGCTACCCGTCGTCGCCTTGGTGGGCCGTTACCCCACCAACTAACTGATAGGCCGCAAGCCCATCCCGAAGCCCCTTGCGGGATTTGGTTCCGATGAGATGCCTCGCCGGAGCCACATCCGGTATTAATCCGCCTTTCGGCGGGCTATCCCGGTCTTCGGGGCAGGTTGCTTACGTGTTACTCGACCGTTCGCCGCTAGGCTTCTCCCTATTGCTAGGAATGACCTCGCTCGACTTGCATTTCTTAGGCACGCCGCAAGCGTTCGTCCTGAGCCAGGATCAAACTCTCCATCGCAAATCATACGGCTCTTGCTCTTGGCCTCTTCGAGGCCGCCAACGCCAGCCGCTATTTGTATCTGATCACGTCAAGGCTTGTCTGACTCAAAGGTATTTACCTTACCGTTCGCTCACACTATTCGGTTCTCAAAGAGCTACGAAACGCCCCACTGGGAGGCGCAAAAGATACTATACCAAACTTCACCACCGGTGTCAACACTTTTCTTCAAGCTGGGTGGACTTTTTTTCGCGCCTCCGAGGGCCGACGGGCCAATGTCCGTCTTCCATGTTATTTTACCCACCAGCGGCACGTCAATACTACGATCTTCCGCGCCGATAGGTTTCACACCGCGCCGTCCTTTCCGGCCCCGCCCTGTGCGGCGTGCGCGGGTTGGTCGGCGCCCGACGATCTCTGTCCGCCAGGCCATACCATCAGCCCGGATTCGCCGCTCCTGTGTACGTGTTGTCAGCGAGCGCATCGAATTTGACACTCCCCGAGCGCCGTGGTATATTCCAAATTGGAAGTGCAGGCGCTCGGGATCCGCTTCGGAGAGCGCAGGCTGCACGATTCTTGAATATCTCCTTTCTAACTGCCGACAATCAGTACTGGACTCATGGGCCGAGGGAAAATTCCATCCGGCGGCCCATGCTGGTCGGATTGAACGCTGGGGAAGGCGTTCATGTGGAATCGAATCGTGGCGACGGTGAGAGAAAGTGCTGTTCCGTCAGGAGCTTAAGCAGTCTATCTCGCAGAAGATAGACCCGAAGCTCATAATGGCCAACAACATACTCCAGTTGTCGGCTATTGAGCTTGAGCAGAGCATCGAGCAGGAGCTGGCTGAGAACCCCGCGCTCGAGGCGCCCGAGGACGACCCCTGCGAAGGCTGCGAAGTACCCAAGAGCCTTTGCATAGACTGCGTATTCCACAAGCAAGCCTCCGCCGACGAGATGGACCTGAGCGTCCATGAGCTGGAAGCGCCCCAGGAGTACGTGGCCGATCAGGACGACGACACGGATTTCATCGGGAGCATCGTAGCCCAGGTCTCCTTGCAGGATCACCTGCGCGGGATCTTCAGAAGCGTGGCTCCTGAAGAGCTTTACGAAGTCGGCGACTACCTTATCAGCAACATTGACGACAGCGGCTACCTCAAGTGCGAGGTAGCCGAAGCGGCTGTGGAAGCGAAATGCACAGTCGAGGAAGCCGAAGCCGCGCTTGGGCTGATCCAGTCGTTGGATCCGCCGGGCGTGGGAGCGCGCGACCTGCGCGAGT
>CAYPKL010000109.1:0-6063 GCA_964411285.1 uncultured Rikenellaceae bacterium | reverse complement strand
CCTGTTTAAAGAGATAAACGGATCAATTGAAATGAAGTCGCCATGAAGCTCAATTGCTGTTGATTCACTCTGTTTCAAGGCACCGTAAACAGCATCCTCCCACAATACAAAATCCTGCTTTTCAGTATATCCTGAATTAAGATTAATTCCATAGGAAAGGCCAGTGACCTTCCTGCTCGATTGCTTTAATCTCATTCCTAATCGAAGCAGTTTTTCATCATTTAATTTTCTGTAACCATTATCGTAGAGAAAAGCTGAGCTTAATCCGATGCTCGTATTATCATATTTCTGAAGATGAGATATTGAGGCGCTGGTAACAAACCTTGGAGTATTCCACCATTTCCAGTCTCGGTTCGGTGGATTACCAAATAATCCTGCCTCTGCAAAAAACCTGGTTTCAGGAACATTTGAAGCATCTTCCTGCCGGAAATTTATTATTCCATTTAATGCGGATGAGCCATACAATACAGAAGCGGCTCCTTTTATTATTTCTACCTGTGAAATATTTTCGAGTGGAAGGAACTGCCATTTTATGTTTCCTGCATCTGCTGATAGCATGGGCAACCCGTCAATCAGGGCCAAAACCCTGCTGCCGGCACCATAACTGAAGCCACTGCCTCCCCTTACTGATGCCTGACCATCCATAACTTCAATCCCGGGAGTCTTGTTTAAAATCTCCTGTGCATCCGTAATATGGTTAGATGACAGAAATGATGATCTGATGACATCCATAGATACAGTAAGGTCAGCGACCCTCTGTTCTCTCTTGCCGGCACTCACTACAATCTGGTCAATTTCCCTGATCTTCATTTCCAATGCAACATCAAGGTTGATTGAGTCGTTGGATGAAAAAGTTAATTCTTTTATTATGGATTGGTAACCAACAAATTGAAAAGTAATTGTCAGTCGTCTGGAATTGGTGGTGATAAGGTAAAGACCGTTATTGTCGCTGGTAGTACCAAGATGTTTACCATATATTATGTAGACTCCTGACAGAGGCTCAAGAGTATTCTTATCGATTATCTTTCCCCTTATTAAACCGGCATATTCAGCACTTTGTAATGCTGAAGCAGCAAACATCGCAATTGCTGTAATGATATAGCGCATCATTTAACCTTGAAGGTCATCCTTATTTTGTATGGATTTAAAAGGTCCTGCTGATTGGGTAATACTGTTGTTAATTTTAACGAAGTGCTGGTAAGTTCTTTAATATCAGCAATTACAGGTATGGCAATTGAGTTTGATCTGATAACCAGCTGCGATTCGTTGGAACTGAAATTCCAGGTGCCTATATAATTACCGAAAGTTCCGGTACCGTCAGCTCTGAATTTTGCTTCTCCCTTAAAGTCTCCCAGAAGCTGACCGGATCCGCTGGCATCCTGTCCGTTAGCAATAAGGCTGTCGGTAACCCAGGTGGGATCGGTAAGAAATTTGAAACGGTCAGAATCGCTCTCTTTACAGGAGAAGGCAAAAAAGCAGCCGGTAATAGTTATAAACATTACAAGGTTTTTCATAGTATTCGATTTAAATGAATTGACTGAACAAACCAATGATTTAGCTAAACCTGAACCAAAGTTAGAAAAAAAAAAGGTTGTCCAGGGACGTTATTTTATCTCTCTTATCTTTATACTCCTGAATGATACCAAGCTCCCATGATCCTGGAGCAGGATCCTTCCTTCAGAATTTTCCCCGAATCCTTTGAAATCTTTATACTTGCTACCAGCGACAAGCGTTCTCCACTCAGGTGTTGCTCTTTCATATTCAACTGTCTTTTTCCCGTTGAGCCAATGCTGAACTTTATTACCGTTTACAATAATAGAAGCTCTGTTCCATTTTCCGGGACCATTATCCAATACGTTCTGAGGCGGAATAAGATCGTAAAGCCCTGCAAGCGTATGATTACCTGAAATACCTGCCTTTGCATCCTCATTCAACCTGTCATCAAGGATCTGGTACTCACATCCGATAGAAGCTAATGCTCCATTTTCAACTTCAGTATCAACAAAATATTTAATACCACTGTTAGCTCCCGGTTGGTACAAAAAGTCGGCAACAAGTTCGAAATTTCTGAATTTCTCAACGGTTACAATATCGCCACCGCCATCCGGACCCTTTTTCTCCGGATTAATTGTAAGTGTCCCGCCGGTAATTTCCCATCCGGATGATGGGAAAATTCCGGTTTTGGCATTCACCCACCCCTGTGAAGTTTTTCCATCGAAAATAAGCCGCCATCCCTCTGTCATCTCTCTTTCGCTCAGAGAGTTTGTCAGATAATTCGATTCTGTGATAACAGGCTGCATGGTCCCATGATCTTTCTTATTCAGAATTTCACGTTGGCCTTCACCCGATCTGCATGCTGAAATTATTATGAGCAATCCGGTAATACTAAAAAGCAGTTTCTTCATTTTTCTCTGTCTTAATTGATTATAAAATCTCCCTGGTTAAGGATTAAATTTCATCAGGTACAATATATGGTTTGCGGTAGAATCGGGTAAGCAAAGCATCAGCTTCGGGATCGTTGGAAAACTTTTCATAATCACCCATGAACTTCAATTCCCTGCCCAGACGATATGAAATGTTTGCCAGGTGAGCCAGGGCCGTAGAATAATGACCTTCCATAATATCGCAGGTAAGAGTTTCGTCTCTACCTGTCCGTATGGCATCCAGGAAATTAGCCCAATGTTCTGTTCCACCCGGGGCAGCCCTGAAAGTAGGATCTTCAGGTTCGCTTATTCCCTCTTTTGAACCTGCAAATGCAACTTTTTCCCTTTTTCTGAAAGCTTTCCATGGACTGGCAGATTCTCCATATAATTCAAGGTATCCTTCGGTGCCGTAAAATATATTACCGATCCGGATACCGATGCTTGATTCGTCATTTGAGTAACGGCCTCTTGTCTCAAACTCAATTATTTTCCCATCGGCGTATTTAAGTATTGAAGTCTGGGTATTTGGTGTCTCCTGGGCACATTCTTTCGGGTCAATACCATATATTCCACCTGTAGAATAAATTGAAACAGGATGTTCGTTTTTATTCATTCCCCAGCGGGCAACATCAAATTCATGCGGTCCCTGGTTACCGGTATCTCCATTCCCGGTATCCCAGAACCAGTGCCAGTTGTAATGACTGCGTTTCTCGTTGTACTGGCGCCATTTTGCCGGACCCAGCCACATTTCGTAATGTAAGGATGCAGGGGGGGTACTATCCCTGGCAATGCCAAAAGAGTCGCGGGGTTTCAGGCAAAGCCCGCGGGCCATATAAACCTCTCCGATACCTCCGTCATGGAGGAATTTTATAGCTTCATTCAGATTTTTACCGGAACGGTTCTGGAATCCAACCTGAACGCGCACATTGTATTTTCGCGCCGCCTCAATCATTTTCCTTCCTTCAAAAATATTATGACAGCTTGGCTTTTCAACATACACATGTTTACCTGCCTGACAAGCCCAGATTGTTCCAAGAGCGTGCCAGTAGTTGGGGGTGGCAAAAGAGACTGCATGTATCTCTTTGTCATCAAAAACTTTACGCATATCCCACTCGGTTAAGGGACTTATACCGGTTTTATCAAGTATTGTCTTTGCATTAGGAGCAAAGAATTTTTCATCTGCATCGCAAATAGTTTTTAACCGGACATTACGGATCTCTTTCAGCGCACATAAGTTTTCAATATGATCCCTGCCCCTGCCTCCTATACCGACAACAGCAATGTTAATCCGGTCATTAGCGCCAATTATGGAAGAATATGATCCGGAACTGAAGCCAATGCCTCCAATTGTAATTCCGGCCGTTCCTAATACACTTTTTTTTATAAAATCTCTTCGTTTTGTCATATTATTAATTTTTTGGGATCATTACTTCTAGAAATGAATTATACGTCAGAACCATATAAAGATAAAAAAAAGTAAGCTAATTCAGCAGGTAACGGGGAGAATACACTTTTACAACTGATTAGTCAGGAATAATAATTCTAAATGTCATGAACCATGACCTTTTGTTTTCCATATACAAGGGAGACTTCACTTTTTATTTTTATATTAGTCATTTCATTATTTGTTTCTTATTTTTAAAATTGAATAACTGAAGAATCATGAAAAATCAAGATACACGGATAATCACCCTTTTTTTATTATTTATCTTTTCCCTGTCACTTCAGGATTCATTAGCACAGCCTGTTGTCGGGCTCGATAACTGGTTCAACCGCGAAACCAGTACAAAAACAGGCAAACCGTTTCACTACCTTTGGACCGACACTGACGACAGCGGTTACTCCCGCTGGGGGGAAATTTTCATTTCCAGGGGTGCAACAATTAAAATTATCGGGAAACCGTTTGTGCCTGATCTAGAAGGATTGGATGTTTACATTATTGTGGATCCCGATTCAACTACCGAATCAAATTCTCCCAATTATATTCTTCCCGAAGATATTAAGGCAATAACCAAATGGGTAAAAAAGGGAGGCGTCATTGCAATTCTTGCCAATGATGCCCCAAACTGCGAGTTCACACATCTTAATCAGCTTACATCAAAGTTGGGGATGAGGTTCAATCATGTTACACTTCATCCTGTTTCGGGAGAAGAATGGGAAATGGGCGCCAGTACCAATCTGCCTGATCATCCACTTTTTAAAGGGGTAAGGAAAATTTATTTAAAGGAAGTTTCTGATATTAATCTTTCAGGTACGGCCTCAGCAATTCTGAAAGAGAACGGGAAAGTGCTTATTGCCGAGAACAGTTATGGTAAAGGATATGTATTTGTTATCGGTGATCCATGGATTTATAATGAATATATTGATCACGACAGGCTGCCCGAAAGCTTTGAAAACAGGAAAGCGGCTGAGAATCTGACAGATTTGCTGTTGGGGAGAATACCCCCATCCCACTGAAGGGGGCTAAAAAAAAATAAATTGAAACTAACCTCGCTTTATAATATTAACCTTAACTAAAGATGAAAAAAAATCTCTTCCTGCTTCTGGCAATCGCCGTTTTATTGTTCTGTTCATGTTCAGATGATAAGAACAATCAGTTAGTTGTTTCAACACCTGAGTCGGTTCAGGTATCTGAGGACCGGTTAAACCGGATTGACACAATGATAATTCATAGTATTGACAGTGGATGGACAGCCGGAGCTGCAGGATTAATTGCAAGGGATGGGAAGATCATTTATAACAGAGCTTTTGGAGTGAGCGATATTGAGGCAAAAACACCAATGAAAACTGATGATATATTCAGAATTGCATCACAGACGAAAGCTATTACCAGCATTGCTGTAATGATGCTTTTTGAGGAGGGGAAGTTCCTCCTGGATGACCCAATCTCAAAATATATTCCGGAATATTCAGAAGCGAAGGTGCTTGACCAGTATAATGAAAAGGATACTTCCTTCACTACTCTTCCAGCAAAGAGGGAGATAACTATCAGAGATCTTTTAACCCATACATCTGGAATTGATTATGCCGGTATAGGTTCTGAGAAGATCAAGGCTATTTATGCCAAAGCAGGCATTCCTACCGGGTTTGTGGGTGATAAAATATTGCTGGGTGATAAAATGAGAATTTTGGGTAGTATGCCGATTGTTCACCAGCCGGGAGAAAAATTCACTTATGGGTTAAATGTTGATGTACTTGGTTACCTCGTTGAAATATTGTCAGGGGAGAGTCTTGATCAGTATTTTCGGAAGCACATTTTTGAGCCGCTGGGGATGTCTGATACTTATTTTTACCTGCCGCCTTCAAAATCAGGTCGTCTTGTAAAGGTAAACACTGAAGATGCAAATAAGCATATTGTGGTAATGAATTCAGACTGGGTCAATTATCCTCTTGTGGATGGTACCTATTATTCGGGTGGTGCAGGTTTAAGTTCAACCACCAGGGATTATGCTGCCTTTTTGCAGATGTTGCTTAACAACGGTGTATATAATGGCAAAAGGATGTTATCCAGACGCACTGTAGAATTAATCACTTCAAACCAGATAGGTGATCTGAATCTTAACCGGAATAAATTCGGACTGGGATTTGAAATCACTACGGCATCCGGGCAGGCAGTTCTTGGGATATCAGAAGGATCCTT
>CAYPKL010000108.1:0-9318 GCA_964411285.1 uncultured Rikenellaceae bacterium | reverse complement strand
GGGCCCTTGAAGAGGGTCTCGAAAACTTTGCCGGATGTGCAGTGATAATTTCACACGACAGGTGGTTCCTCGACCGTGTGGCAACGAATATCCTGGCTTTTGAAGGTGATTCAAAGGTTGTATGGTTTGAAGGCAGCTACTCCGAATATGAGGAAAATTACAAAAAACGGGTAGCGGATACAACGCCGGTAAGGATCAAGTATAAGAAATTAGCATAACAACGGGTGAGAAGGTTTGCTTCATCCCGCCAGCCTCAGGAAACTATACCATATTTGGAAATGGCATACTGGCAGGATTCGCAATGACAGTAAATTACAACGGCACTTCTTTCCTGCAGAGGGAAAATATCAATTTAGCTCCTCTGGATGAAGGGGTGGGGATATGGGGATGTAAAACCTGCTACAGCTGATACTCCAGCGCTTTTCTCGTTACTTCCAGTGTGGTTAGCCCCCTGTCGCCCAGAGCAAGATTCTTCCTTTCTTCGAACCTGGTAACGATCCTGTCAATTGTTTCCTGCCCTACGCTATAATCGCTTAATCTCGTCTTTATTCCAAGCGATTCGAAAAAACTCACTGTTTTATCAATAACTGCATTTACCCTCTCTTCTTCAGTACCCAACGTGATGTTCCACACACGGCTTCCATACTGAAGAAGTTTTCCTTTCTTTTCTTCCTTTAAAGCTTTCCATAGTCCGGGTAAAACAATTGCCAGGGTTCTTGCATGATCAATCCCGTGGAATGCTGTCAGCTCATGCCCTATATCGTGCACCGACCAGTCGCCTGGTACGCCGCAGGAGATGAGTCCGTTAAGAGCCATGGTAGCACTCCACACCAGATTTGACATTGCTTCATAATTTGCCGGATCAGCATATGCCTTTGGACCCTCTTCAATAAGGGTTATCAGGATTGCTTCCGCAAACCGGTCCTGAATGGGAGCATTGACCGGAAAGGTCAGATACTGTTCGATTACATGAACAAATGCATCAACGACCCCGTTGGCAACCTGGTTACGGGGCAGGGTACCGGCTGCATCGGGAAGTAAAACAGAGAATTTAGGGAAAGAGTACGGTGAACTGAAAGCAAGTTTTTCCGCTGTGGATTTACGGCTGATTACCGAATTCTTATTCATCTCAGAACCGGTTGCCGGCAGGGTAAGAATAACTCCAAAGGGCACTGATGCGGTTACCGGAGCATGTTTTGCAAGGATGTTCCACGGGTCACCAAACCTGCATACCGACGCAGCACTTATAAATTTGGTGGCATCTATCACCGACCCTCCACCGGCAGCAATCAGGAAATCAATTTTCTTATCTTTAATGATTTCAACCGCTTTCATAGAGGTCTCATACGTCGGATTGGGCTCTATCCCGCCAAACTCGGTGACATCAAATTTTTTCAGAGCCTCCTTTACCTTATCATAAACACCGTTTTTAAAAATGCTGCCTCCCCCGTAAATGAGCATAACCTTGCTTCCTGCAGGTATCTGACCCGCAATTTTTAATATCTGGTTTCTCCCGAAAAATATTTTTACCGGGTTATAGAATTCGAAATTTTCCATAGATGTTATTTTTTTTAATGGAAATATAACACTTAAAATTGAAATTTGTTACAGGTAGAGTCTAAAAACAGGAATCCCCCATGATCAGTGATCTGAGGGATTCTATATCTAAAAGCTGGTTGAATTTTCAACTACTCAAAACAGAGATTAATTTAGCCTTAGAATACTATTTATCATTAAATCAAAACTTGTGCCAAACTCAAAATTTCCCCCTTGGGAGAAATACTACCCTTTATACACATTCAACACCCTCCGGGCTTGATAGGTCAAACAGTCATTCGACCACGGACGTGACCGTGGCTATTGGAATTAAAAGCCTCCGGCATTTATCTGAAATTAAGTCGAACCTTCCGTAATCCAACTACATATAAGACAGTGCAAAATACAGATGTGTATAAAGAGAAGGGAGAAATAAGAAAGGGAGTAAGAATAAATAATTGAAAGTGATTGATAACCAGCGACATGATCGGCAGGAGCATCAGTCCTGCCGATACAGGTAATTTCTTTGGGACTGAACTTAATGTCACCGTAGCGGATGAAATCCAGTTATTTTCGGATAATGTAAATAATGAAATTAAGAAAATAGCACTATTCAGTGCACATGAAAATGGGATCATGATAAAAGAGATGATTCTCCCCGGACATCCTGAAAAAATTCTTTTATTTCATATGTAATATTAAATTTATCAGGATCAGGGATTTATGGATGTTAATTTATATTAACAAAAAAGCTAATCATTTTTTGTAACATTTCTGGTTTTTACAAGTCTATTGTATAAACTTTAAATAACCAGGCAGCATTTGAAAACTGTCATAAAATATTTTCACTGCCGGATTTTTATAAATAAATCTAGAAATGGATCATTTAATTTTTCTTGAAGAGGCCTGGAAAGAAATAGAAGAGCTCATAGGCGGAATTAAAACCATGATCATCCTTGGATCCGATGAAATGAAAGTACCCCACAGAATAATCATCGAAGATGATGTGGTGTATTTTGCTTACAATACCGGTAAGGATGAGATAAGAGCAAGAGGTGTTGTTGATTATGTTTCTTATTCACACCGGCTGAGTACTGAAGAATCTTATGAAACGATCATCAGAAATCAGGAAAGGCTCATGCTTACTGATGATCTGTTTTACAAATGGGCAGGGAAAAAGTACCTTATCCTGATCGGGTTAAAAAACGTTGAAGCTGTAGGGCCATTTGCTGAGCATGAAATAAAACGCCGGCAGATTTCCGCTTAAGGTAATATTCCTTCTTTTTTGATTAGGGTTGACTCCGGTTTTCACGGCTCCTTTCAACTAATCCCGCGGAATTGATGACAATAAAATGAGGTAATATCTGAGCCTTCTAAACCATTTTCTGCAGTGTGTCGCGGATAGTTTCTGAATCCCATGAATGGTCGCTTTCACCTGAATCGTATCTTATGTCATTTAAGAGCAATTCCTCCTGGAATCTGAATGTCTCACGTGCTTTGATAACGTATTTATTCATATCATGACGGTGTTCAGCCATTTCAACAAGAGTATCCTCATCGTATTTTAAAAACTTCTGACCCTGCCGTGTTGCCGTATAACTCCGTTGTCCCAACCTGATAAGCACATCAACTGCCAGCTTTACCGAAGTGTGAAGGCTTTCACGGTAAATGTCCTTCAGTCCCATATCTATAAGCTCATAGGCATCCATCCTGTTTTTGGCCCTGGCCAGGATATGGAGCTTCGGAAAGTGTTTCTGCGCTGTACTTATAAGCTCCTGGTTTATCTCCGGGGGATCAATTGCTGCAATGAGAATCCTGGCATTTTCAGCTCCGGCTGATTTAAGGAGATCAAGCCTTGTTGCATCGCCATAATAGACTTTAAAACCCATTTTCCGGAGTATCTGAACACGGTTGGAATCATGATCAAGTATTGTAGCTTCAACTCCATTTGCTCTCAGGAAACGGCTTATTGTACTTCCAAAATGACCAAATCCGGCAATAATCACCGGATGTTTTTCTTCTATCTTATCTGCAGCATCTTCTCCTTCTTTCTCCCTGACCCCGAAATGAGGGTCAATAATACGTTCATTAATAAGCAGCATCAGCGGAGTGATTGTCATTGTAATAGCTGTTACAGCCATCATTATATCCATCCAGTCCCGGTCAATTATTGTCAGCTGATTTGTAAAAGAAAGAAGCACAAATGAAAATTCCCCGACCTGCGAAAGGGCAAAGGCAAAAAGAAGATTCTGATCGGTTGTCAATCTGAATAATTTTCCCGTTAATAACAGAACTGAAAACTTTAATGCCATTACTCCGGCAACGATAACCGAGATTATTATTGGTTTAGAAACTATGAGCTGAAAGTTTATTGATGCACCCACGCCGATAAAAAATAACCCAAGCAGCAGCCCCTTGAAGGGTTCCAGGTCACTTTCGAGTTCATGACGATATTCACTGCTGGCAAGTACCACTCCGGCAAGAAAGGCTCCAAGGGCGGGACTGAGTCCTATTACCTGCATTAACAGCGAAACAGCAATAACAAGAAGCAGGGCAGATGCAGTAAAAAGCTCCCGCAGACGGGTTCTGGCAACTATTCTCAGTAACGGGATAAACAGGTAGCGGCCGCCAAAATAAATAATACCAACAGCGCTGAAAAATGAAATTCCCTGAAGCCAGCCAGGCAAATTACCAATGATGGATGAATCGATAGTACTGCTTTCAGTTAATCCTTTTATTGAAAGCAGGGGAAGCATAGCCAGAATGGGAATTACCATAATATCCTGGAACAGCAGCACCGAAAATGAAGCCTGACCTGCAGCGGTCTGTGAAAGACCTTTCTCTTTAATTGTCTGAAGGACAATAGCAGTGGATGACATTGCAAAAGCAAGCGCTACCGCAAGCGCTACCTTCCAGGTAAGACCAATAAGGATCATCATTATAAAAATAAGCGCCGATGTAACAATAAGTTGTATGGATCCCATTCCTGCAACTGATCTCCTCATCTTCCAGAATTGCGATGGTTCCAGCTCAAGCCCGATGAGAAACAGCATCATCACAACCCCGAATTCTGCAAAATGCATAATGTCCTGTCCCTCTTTGCCTATAAATCCCAATACAAAGGGGCCGATCAGCATACCTGCAAGAAGGTAGCCAAGAACGGAACCCATTCCAAGTCTTTTGGCAACCGGAACACAAATCACTGCTGCTCCAAGGTAAATAAGAGCTTGCGTAAGAAAGTTCATGATTTTGTTTTTTTATCAGTTACACTCATTATCCAGTCGTTCAGGTATAAATACTTTTTTATCTCTTCGACAGAAAAATCACCTTTTGCAAATATGTTAAGGAGGTGACGGTACTGCCGGCCATTTTCTGCCAGTTCTTCTTTTGAAATCCGGTGAGTGCCGTGCACCGCAAACGGGGGAAGATAGATCATTTTGCAAAGGACGGCTGTCTGCTCAAAGGGGGCGAGCAGCTCAGGAACTGAAAACCTGTTGTGTCCTTCACGGCTATAAGCTGAACGCTGACCACCTGATGAGATGGAGTTGAAAATGATTTTCCCCTCAAGGGCGGTTCCGCCAGGTCCGTATGCCCATCCGAACTCGAGCACAAGGTCGATCCACTGCTTTAACAATGGCGGTGCACTGTACCAGTAAAAAGGATGCTGCCATATTATGATTTGATTTTTTTCCAGAAGTTTCTTTTCATAATCAACATCTATATTGAAATCGGGATACTTTTCATATAGATCATGAAATGTAATTTCAGGAATAGCAGGGATGCCCTTAACCAGTATTGAATTATTTAAGGATCTTTCAAACCGCGGATGTGCAAAAAGTATAAGTACCTTATTACTCATTTATTCCGGTTAGTTTTCACAACCTTCAGCAACTCTTCAACCGCCCTTTCCAGCTGCTGATCGCTGCCTTTGCTTATAATTCCGGGTTCGTTTTTTATCTGTACATCAGGGAGTGTTTCGACATTCTCAAGCCATTGTCCATTGACATCTTTTGTGCTTACAGGTACGGCTCCCCACATTGTGGTCCCATCCTGAAGCATTTCCCATCCGGCGAAACTGCAGGTTCCGGGAACAGGCATTCCTACGGTAATTCCGATGCCAAGCTCTTTATATCCGCATGCAAAACAGTGTCCGTCGCTGTAATTTGCCTCATTGAACATCGCAACTGTTGGTTTGTTCCATCTGAAGTTAGGTTCATATCCGACAGGCCTGCTCTCAGTAGCATACTCCAGGTATTTTTTTCCTGTGAAGAACATTGTGAGGTCAGATACCAGGTCGCCGCCAGCGTTAAAGCGTGTGTCGACAATCACACCCTTCCGGTCTGAGTATTTGCCCATCATTTCTTCATAAACAGTGCGGTACGGACCATCATCCATACCGGGAACATGAACATACCCAAGCTGCCCGTTACTGATTTTATCAACTTCATCCTGATTTTTCCGGACCCAGCGTTTGTAAAGAAGATTATTTTCCTCATTCCGGGTAACCGGCTTCATTGATACATTCTGGCGTAATTTGGATGCCGGATCATAAACAGTCAGCAGGGTAAAATTGCCAGCTTTGCGATTCAGGTATGAGGCGATATCGTGATCCTGAGAGATCGTGTCACCGTCGATCTGTTCGATTATCATTCCCGGCTTAATATTTATTGAAGACTTGTCAAGCGGTCCTAATTTTATTATTTCATCAATACGGATGCCATTTCCCGTATAGGTATAATCCATAAAAAGACCCAGGGAAGCAGTATTGTCGTCACCTGGCTTGCTTGTGTTATAGCGTGAACCCGAATGGGAAACATTAAGCTCTCCGAGCATCTCCGACAGGAACTCTGAAAACTCATGACCATTTCCGATATGAGGCAGAAATTTTTTATATTGGATGTAAAGCTGATCCCATGGCGCCCCATGATAGGTGGAGATATAAAACATAGCTTTTGTTCTGCGCCATACATGATTGAACATGCTCTCTCTCTCCTTTGCGAGGTCAATCGTCATCTCTCCGTTAAATGAGACAGTCTCCTTCTTCCATCCATCCGGATTGATTTTGGAGATCTTTCCGTCTGCAAGGAGAAACAGGTTTTTAATGTTTTTATCCCATTGCATTTTTGCAGATGAAGCGTCGAGCGGCAATTCCATTTTTGTCTCTTTTGTCCGCAGGTTTGTGCTCCAGAGATTCAGCCCTTTTTCAAATCTTGCAAGGTAAAAGAGTTTTTCCCCGTCTTTTGACAGAACTGCATCACTGAGGGATGATGAATGAATAGTAAGCCGCGATTTGCGGTCGTAAAGTCCATCAAAATCGATTACAGGCAAAGTATCCTTTTTAACTTCAGGACTCTTTTTTTTCTTATCAGCACTCTCTTTTTCCTTCTCTTTTTTCTCCTTCTCTTTTGCTTTGTCCTCAATTTCCTTTATGAGCGCATATTCTTCCTTGCTTAGCCTGAACCTGTCCCAGGCATCACGGGTAAAGAAAAGAGAGTAAACATCGGCCTGACGGTTGCCGCTGTTGGCATAGCTTCGTAAACCGTCCCGGTCGCTGAACCATAACATCTGTCTGCCATTATTTACCCATACCGGACGTGAATCGCTGTACCCGCTCCGGGTCAGATTTATCATTTTACTTTTTCCATCTGCAGGGATCAATGCAACCTCTGAATTTGACATAACAGGGGAATATTCAGCGAGTAGCCATTTACTGTCGGGGCTCCATTGAAAATACTGGTCCCCTTCCGACATATAATACAGGTCGTCGGGCGTCAGAAGCGTCCTCGTTTGCTTTGTGGCAATTGTAAACACTTTTAATGACCGGCGATCCTCAACATAGGCTATTTCCTTCCCGTCGGGCGACATTTGAGGCTGATAGCAATCGAGGTCGCTCTTTATAAGAAGCTCTTCCTTAAGTAATGTAGATGCATAAAAATATGGCTCTTCAGTGCGTATGATCCTTGTTTGAAAGATCTTCCAGTTGTTTCCCCGTTCGCTTGCATAGATAATTGTGTCGCCGGAAGGAGAGAAGCTGAGAAATCTTTCCTCCCCGGGAGTATTGGTTATCCGTTTTGTTATCCCACCGTCGGCCGATGACGCAAACACCTCACCTCTTACTATAAAGGCAACTTCTTTGCCATCGGGCGACACTGCCATTTCCCTGACATTCCCGTTTACCTGCATTATCTGCTCATTGTTGATTTTACCGGCGGTATTAACTGAAATATCGATCTTTTTGGGATTATCACCCGGTTTAAGGGTATAAATTGATCCGTCATAACCGAAACATAATAAACCTGTTTCTGATGTACTCAGAAAGCGAACCGGACTGTT
The DNA here is from genome assembly GCA_964411285.1 of uncultured Rikenellaceae bacterium. Taxonomy (GTDB): domain Bacteria; phylum Bacteroidota; class Bacteroidia; order Bacteroidales; family VadinHA17; genus LD21. Next base: position 1,449 of record CAYPKL010000108.1, on the reverse strand, counting down.
CTTAAAAGTGGTAATCTGTTTTTTCTGCAAAGGATCTGACAGGAGCAGTGTAAAGATATTGAAGCTGCCACTCTCTTCACTCAGGTAACAGATTGATTTCTCATCGGGGGAAAATACCGGATTCCGGTCTTCACCCCTGAATGATGTGATCATGGTATGCTTGTCAGCGATCTTGTCATAAGTCCAGATATCGCGTGCAATTGAAGAAGTATGATGTTTGCGCCAGCTATTTTCCCCGCCCTTTTTATCGTGGTAAATAAAAATATTCCCGTCATGTGTGGTTTTAATGTCCTCAGCAGGGATTGTCCACAACTGATCAACCTTTCCTCCCTCCACCGGTACCCTGTACACTTCAGGCTGTGATTCGGCAGGATATTGCCTGTGGCTTGCTGCATCCTGTCTTACTCCACCAAGAATGACCGATTTGTTATCTGAAGAAAAAGTATAAGGGTATTCATTTGCCGAATGCCATGTCAGGCGCCTTGGCTCACCTCCTTCGGGAGCAACAATGAAAATGTCGAAATTGCCGTAGCGGTTAGATGCAAATGCAATATGTTTACCGTCGTTGCTCCAGACAGGCATAAAATCGTGAGCTTCATGAAAAGTGACCGGAATTGCAGTTCCGCCGGAAGATTGTACAACATAGATATCCCCTTTGTATGTGAATGCAATATTCTTTCCATCGGGAGAGATTGCCGGGTAACGTAACCAGAGTGCCTCATTCTGTGAAAACAGGGGACCAGACAATGAAAGCCAAAGCAGAATTAATACTATCCTGTTCATGTGATTAAATTTATTTTGCCGGGAGTATGTTTTAATTTGACCGTAGAAGATCTACCCTGATACCGATTGATTTCTGATGTTCCTCGTCGGTCGATTTGGGATCTTTCATATCGTAGAAAAGCTTGCAGGGCAGTTCGCTGCATCCCCCGCAGTTTTTTAGTTCCTTCCGGTTTACTGCACAGTCGTACATAGGGCACACTTTATTTGGCATCATTTCTTTTGCCCAGAAGGTTGATCCGTTTACATCAATGCACCCGTTACAGGTACTGTTAAAATATTCACACTCATCGCATTTTAGTCCACAGGCTGATAATAACATGGCTGTAATTTTTTATGCAAGGTAGGAAAAAAAGGCGAAAGGCAACTGGTTTCAGGCGACAGCGCAGGGAGGACAGGCAATGGCAGATTGTTTAACTTAGAAACATAGCGGCAGGGATTGCAAGGCTGCAGGACCTCAAGACTACAAGACTGTCATAAAGAATTTGCAAAGAGAAAAAAACCTTTACTTTTACAACCCATAAGCAGCTGGTCCCATAGTTCAATGGATAGAACGGAGGTTTCCTAAACCTTAAATTCAGGTTCCCTGCCTGACTGACTGCATCAGCAGGCAGGCAGGGATTCCTGGAGGGACAAGCAAATTTTTGTATCATAAATCGGGGTAGTCAG
>CAYPKL010000107.1:0-2729 GCA_964411285.1 uncultured Rikenellaceae bacterium | reverse complement strand
CGGAATGAACTTTTAATGCGGCCTCCAGGGCCTGAATTGCAGTGAGGATACCTCTTCGTCTGCTTATTACACCAAAGTAAAAAATGACCTGTTTGCCTTTTAAAGGGAAGATCTCCCTGTCAATTTTATAGGAAAGCAGTTTTCTGATATCGGGTACATTCGGATAAATTACAAGCTTGTCTGAATTAATTTCAGGATACTCTGACAAAATGGTATTTTTGAAATCTGAGCTGAGGACGATTATCTTATTTGCATATAATAAGTACTCCCTTTCCTTCTTTTTCCATTTTCCGGGCCTTACAATCATTTTTGAAGGAAACCTGTTAGCCCATCTGTATTCCCTGACAGCTGCAGGGTAGTTTTCGTGAAGATCAAGAATTAATGGTATATTGAAATCTCTTGCAGCCCATCCGGCGGCTCTGGCCATATAGAGATCATGTGCATGCAGAACTTCGATTTCATGCTTTTTTACCAGTTTTCTAATTTTTCTATACCATAAAAGGTCATATAGAGGGATAAGGTTCTCAAGGGCAAAAAGATAATTATTCAATCTGTTTGTAATTGCAAACTTCAGCAGGTATATTTTTTTACCGAACTCCTTATATAAAGGCTCCTCTTTTCCGGACCTGTTCAGAACATATACCGGATACCCTTTCCCCGCAAGAATAAGTGCCTCATTCACTACTCTGGGATCATTTACAAAATTTCCATCAAGTATAAATCCTGTCTTCATCCGATTTGTGCTGATGTAAATTTATGAAACTTATTTGTGAAGTATATTATTGATTGGAACACTACTGTCAGGTAAGGTCTTTTAAGTTATTGGCGGTTCAGTATTTTACTGAGTTCCCTGGTAAGCTCTTTCCTCGAATACCTGTTGTTTCTTACAGGAACGGCAGGTTCCCCCTGGTTTAAGGAATAAAGAATGAAATCCGCAATTGCATCCGTATCGTTCCAGCTGAAAATACCTTTATAACCTGATGATCTCAGGAGGCCAGCTGCATCTCCGGCTAAAGGACCAAGACAGATTATGGGCTTTCCTGCGGCCATGTACTCAAAGAGTTTGCCCGTAATTATGCTTTTATTGCTTGGATGATCAGGAATGATAAGAAGAAGAAGGGAGGAGCTGCACATGTACTTTATTGCCGAAAGGTGATCGACATAGTTAACAAACTCAGTATCCGATTCTTCAAGAACTGATAAAATAAGTTTTTTTTGTTGTTCAGAAACAAACCCGACAAATCTTAATTTCAAGTCAGTCCCTTTTTCCTTTATGCTGGCTATCGCTTTCAGCAATCCGTTTACAGGATAGGAATCTGAGAGCGTTCCGATATATGAAATGGTGAAAACAGCAGGTTTTGATGATGTTATTCCTGTAAAATCCTCTTCATCAAAGCCATTGAAAATCACTTCTGTCTTCTTTTCCAGACCTTGCACTTTTGAGGCAAATAATTCTTTTAATGATTTGCCGACTGTAAGTATTTTATCGGCAGATTTTAAAACTCTTAATTCATACCCTGAGTCAATTTTTTCCGACAACAAAGTCGGGTAAAATTGCCGGTAATAATAAATATCTGTCCATGGATCGCGCAGGTCAGCAATCCATTTTATGTGGGGAAATCTTTTCTTCAGTTTCAGACCGATAAGCTGTGTGGAATGAGGAGGGCTGGTGGTTATAATATGATCGATTTTATTCTCTCCGATGATTTGGCAGGCTTCGCGGAACGCATATTTATTCCAGCCTTTTCTTGGATCGGGTATAAAGAAGTTCCCTCTGATGAACCTTGTTATTTTATCAGCAAATCCTCTATTTTCACTGGCTGCAAAACCTGAAGATGGGATTTTGGTTTTGTCTTTCCTATAGATTCTGAAATAATCTGTCGCCCTTGTTTTAATTACCGTGAGGGCGGGGGGAATTTCATTTTTAAGGGATAAATCGAGGGCAGGATATGTTGCAAAATCAGGATCAACTGTAAGAATGACAGGCTCCCATCCGAATTGCGGCAGGTACTTTGAAAATTTAAGCCACCGCTGCACACCGGCGCCTGAACCAGGCGGCCAGTAGTAGGTCACAATGAGAACCTTTGGCATTTTACAGCTTTTTAAGCAGGGTCCCGATACTTACTTTCCCTGAAACAATGTCTTTTAGTCCTGAAATATTTACCCGTTCCTGTTCCATAGAATCACGATACCTGATAGTTACAGTCTGATCTTCAATCGTCTGATGGTCGACAGTGATGCAATATGGTGTTCCGATAGCATCCTGGCGCCGGTAGCGTCTACCAATTGAATCTTTATCATCATACTGGCAGTTAAATTCAAATTTCAGATCGTGAACGATCTTTTCAGCGATCTCCGGTAAACCGTCCTTTTTTACAAGAGGCATTACGGCCAGTTTTACCGGGGCCAGGAATGATGGCAATCTTAACACAACACGTGTGTCGGTGCTCCCATCTTCTTTTCTCAGCTCCTCCTCAATGTAGGCGGCAGAAATGACCTGGAGGAACATCCTGTCGACGCCGATTGAAGTCTCAATTACATAAGGTATATATGATTCTCCTTTTTCAGGGTCGAAGTACTGCATTTTTTTCCCGCTGTAGGTCTGGTGCTGCTTCAGATCGTAATCTGTCCTTGAATGGATGCCTTCAACCTCCTTGAATCCAAAAGGGAACCTGTATTCAATATCTGTGGCAGCATTTGCATAATGGGCAAGCTTGGTATGATCGTGG
>CAYPKL010000106.1:0-2760 GCA_964411285.1 uncultured Rikenellaceae bacterium | reverse complement strand
CATTGCAGAAGGCATCCTGACAGATCCTGATACCCACTGAACCATCATCACTGCAGACACCGGGGGCCAGATTTTTTCCTTCAGGGTAGATTATTGTAAGCGGTTTATCCGCTACTTCCAGAATACTGGCAGCTACCCCGGGAACACTCCTGACATAACGTTCGAGCATCCCGTAACCATTGACAAGGATAATGAGGCTTTTAGTGTCCACCCTTTTCTTGATGAGGAAAATTTTTGCGACAGCCTCAGGATTTGTTGCATCACATCCCAGCCCCCAGATTGTATCTGTAGGGAAGAGAATGACGCCTCCATCCTTTAATATTTCCAATGCCGATTTCAGATCTTCCCTGTAATCCATTTGTTCTATTTATCGATTAGTAAATACTTGAAAGTCCTTTCTTTTACCACGGAGAACACGGTTTATCACGGAACGAAATGCTCTCCCATTCTCCCAATCCCCTTACCTCACACCTCACACCTCATACCCCACACCTCATACCCCACACCTCACACCTCATACCTCATACCTCACGCCGATACATCGTACTCTCTCAGCGCTTCGTTAAGCGATGTTTTCTTATCTGTAGATTCTTTCCTCGTTCCTATTATAAGTGCACACTGAACACTGAAATCACCGGCAGGATACTTTCTGAGATATGATCCAGGAATGACTACTGATCTGGGGGGGACATATCCCTTATATTCAATTTTGTTTTCGGTTGTGACGTCAAAGATCTTGGTGCTGTTTGTAATGACCACATTTGCACCCAGAACTGCCTCCTGTCCTACATGCGCCCCTTCCACAATAATACATCTTGAACCAATAAAGCAGTTATCTTCAATAATAACCGGGGCTGCCTGAACAGGTTCGAGAACACCTCCAATGCCCACTCCGCCGCTCAGATGAACATTTTTCCCGATCTGCGCACATGAACCTACTGTAGCCCAGGTATCGACCATCGTTCCTTCGCCAACATAAGCACCTATATTGATATATGAAGGCATCATGATCACACCCTTTGCAATATATGCACCGTACCGGGCTAAAGCATGTGGTACAACCCTTATTCCCAGCGACTTATAATTTCTTTTAAGAGGTATTTTGTCATGGAACTCCAAAGGGCCTATTTCAATAGTTTCCATTTTCCGGATCGGGAAGTACAGAATAACAGCCTTTTTTATCCATTGATTAACAATCCATTTATCACCGTAAGGCTCTGCCACCCGTATTTCACCTTTGTCAAGCAGATCAATCGTATTCACTATTTCCGACTGAACCACAGGATCATTCAGTAATGAACGGTCATCCCATGCCTTCTCAATAAGAGGTATATTTATTTGGCTCATAGTTAAAAAATTACATAAATATCTGCTAAATTAACAAAATAAGAAAAGAACTTAATGAAATTACGTCTGCAGGAAATTATGTATCGGGAAAATCTCCTGAAAAAAGTTTAAGGTGATTTAATTTTTTCTCTTTTTTGTGGAAAAAGAAGATTAAATTTGGTATAGATTTAAGTTCAGGTTCTTTTTCATAAGTTTTTCAAGCTGGTGAGTTAAATGTTCTTTAAAAACATATTATTATGAGCAAATACATTTATTTGACCTGCACTCCTGAAGCTCTTGTTGCTTCGATGCTCCCTCCCGAAGGATTCGGGATATATCTCTCGACCGGAACAAAAAAACGGAACAAAGGTCAGACTATATTCCTTGAGGTTGACCTTGAACAGATTAAGAACCTCATTGATATTGACAGCCTGAACAAACGATGTGTGGCAAAAGAGGATGGCAGCCCGAAAAGCTCTGTTTATCTGTCCGTTTACAGAGTACTGGAAACGATCCCGGTTTCAGCTCTTAAAATCCTCTACCTTACTACCGATCATGGAACTGTTCTCGAATTAAAAAAGACAACCTACGACAAAAGTAAAGAGACTCATGGCTCCCTCCATCTTTACCAGGAGTTATGCCCCGTCACACCCCTTGTTGCAAGCGGACTTGCACCTTCAGTCTTCCTTGAAACCCTTACCGACGGATCACGGCCGATAGTTGTTCCAAAGCTGTTTTTTGTTGAATTGAAACTTGGTGAGCTGGCTAAAAATCCACTTTATGGTTCTGCCGAACAATTACCCTATTCAAACATCGGTCATCTAAGAGATTGTCTTGAAATTCTTAAAGGAGAATATGAGAAACACATGAAAACAGTACAGCGTGTTTTTTCCGGTCTTATTCTTTACAGGACCATTGAAACAGGGTTCTATGTCGGAGATAAGGATAACATGGCTTTTTATCGTTATCCTTCAATGTCAGAGCTTGAAAATACAAATTATGAGTTTTTCAGGGCTATATAAAAGGAAGAAGGTAAATAGCTGATTAAAAGTCTGATTGGATACAATTTAATATCATTAGTTAACCTAACCCACTAATAATATAATATTAAAAAATATACTGCTATTTGTTAATAATTACCGGGTCCTGTGCGGGATTAAATTCCCCTTCCCAGCGGGCTATTACTGCTGTTGCAAGACAATTGCCAAGTACATTCACGGCAGTCCGTGCCATGTCCATTAATTCGTCAATACCAAGTATAATATAGATTGGCCATGTTGGAAGGCCGAAACTTGCCGCGGTTCCAAGAAGGATTACAAGCGACGCTCTTGGGACGCCTGCAACACCCTTGCTTGTAAGCATAAGCGTAAATACGATAAGGAGTTGCCGTTCCAGCGGCAGATGAATTCCACATATCTGTGCAACAAAAATGGT
>CAYPKL010000105.1:0-2997 GCA_964411285.1 uncultured Rikenellaceae bacterium | reverse complement strand
TTGGCACTAAATAAAATCCGTAAGTTCCATTTTTCTTTCGGTGTTACTGATACTGCCCTGTTCATTGATAATATACGACTGGTCTCAGGTTTAGAAAGTACCCGTACTATATCGCATATAAATCCTGAAGATTGTCTGGTAATAATAGACAACCGTGATGTGTATCCTTCACTGGCCGGACCTTTTGAAAAAATCAAACCAGGCGCAGACGTTATTCAGCTCAGAAAGAAAGCTCACGGTGCGGTTGAGGAACTTAAAAATGAGATCAGAATAGCAGAGATGCAGGGTTTCCAGACACTTTATCAGCGGATTCCACTGATTACTGCTGATGTGGGTATGGGAATCAGGAGCAAGCTTGTCTGGTTCCAGAATGAAACTGAAGAAAAAAAAATACTTAATTATGTTATCTCTTCCTGTGATAAAGCAACCGGTGAAATTACTGATATGATCGCTGCTAAAAGGACTTCTATGGTTTCATTGGAACCTGAAAATGAGGTTAGTTCAGCTTTATCTTATGTTCCTCCCTACCCTTCTTTGAAAGAGTTAAAGCCTGTTGATGGATTTTATCGCAACAAATCAGGGAATCCCGTGATAATTTTTTCCATGCTCCAAATAAATGCTGGACCTCTTCTGGACTATTTTGCCCCATTTGATCATCGCCTTGAAAGTTATACTGTGGGAGGCGGTTCCAGATACAATATAGAAAGCAGTCCGGTTTATGAAGCCTTTCACAAGTTTCCCGGCACCCGCAGGATTGGATGGGACGGATGGTGCGGGCATTTAATTAAAGACAGATGGGCAATGGGTGGTAAAAAGGAAGATGTAGTTATATGTCTCGAAAGTCCGCATATACGACAGGCAGTATTGGAATACATGAAGATGCATTACCATGAATGGAAAGATAATCCCCATCTTCTATATAATATTATGGCTTATGAGCTTCAATATCTTTGTTATTGTGATAAAAGTCAACAAATGTTCCGGGAGTGGCTCATGACAAAATACAAATCCGTCAGGGAGCTCAACACTATCTGGAACACTTCCTACAAATCATTTGCGGAAATTGATGCACCTGTAACACACAATGCACGTCCTGTTGACGATGTGAACCGGGCAGCATGGTACGACTGGTCATTCTTTAATACGCGGCGTTTCACAGATTACATGAGTTGGGTAAAAAGTGAGATGAGAAAGCTTGAATCTGAAGTCCCGATCTGCGCCGGGGGAACATCTTCAATGCTCAGTCCATCAAACAGCGTAACTGGCATTGATGAAGAAATGATCATCAACGAGGTGGATGATGTGATTCTTAATGAATCGGGCGGTTCACCCATCTTTTCGGATTTGCTCCTCTCTCTGAGCTCTGATAGGAAAGTAATGGTGGACCCTGAAATGGGTGGAGGAACACATAACCTTCTGCTGCAATTCCTTCATGGCAAATCAGACATATCAAAATGGTGGTGGGGAGGTTACCCCAGCAGTGAATATATGCACATGAATCAGACTTCCCTTCCGCACAGCAAGGATATTTCTCTTGCTGATATTGATGAAGTTTTAAGAATAGGACTTGATGTGAGACGCTTAGCATCTGAAATCAGTGAGTTTATAAAAGACGATCCGGAAGTAGCCATACTGTACTCGAAAACAAGCATTTTACAGGTTCCTCCCCAACAGGTGCAGGGAGCCATGACTCCCTATATCAATGCAGTATATTCGGTATGGGAAGGTTCAAGATTTTTAGGCTGCAGAATCGGATTTGTAAGTGAAAAACAGATATTGGACGAAAAACTGAGAAAATTCAAGCTATTAATCATCCCCGCTGCAAAATATATGGTACCTGAAGTGATTTCTGCTATAAAGGAATATATCATCAAGGGAGGTATCGTTGTTTTAATCCCTGAATCTTTTGGTTTCGATCAATACGCCAGAGAAAATGACCGGATATCAGAATTTGGAATTAACGTTACTGATGTAACACTGCCCAGTGTTCTGGGTAGTGCAGAAAAGAAACAGAATTATGATCAGAGTTTTTCTCAGGCAATTATCTATGGGAATGTCCGGCGAAAAATAATAACTCTGGATAAAGATATTTTTGCAGAAAGCAAAATGTCAGTTAATCTGACGTCCGATGGGCTGGTACAAACAATTGATCCTGGCCTCAATGAGGTTCTGGGAAGGTTCGACGACGGGAAACCGGCAATTGTTCTTGTTAATATGGGAAAAGGATCATTGTACTACCTTGCAGCTCCGTTGAAATCAGAAGATTATCACCTTTTATTATCCCCGGTTACAAAAAAAGCAGGTGTAAAACGACCGGTAGTTGCAGTAAGCTCAGAAGGGAATTTTATTACAGGTGCAGAAGTCAGATCTGTTGAACGTGAATCAGATTATTTGATTTATGCGAGCAACCTCACCTCCGGACCTGTTGAATTTGATCTGAAAGGGACAAAAACCCTTGGATCAGTTGTTGATCTGAGAAACCTTAACAGACTCATTGGTTATCATATGAAGCTTGAACCATTTCAGGAAACAATATATAAGATTGATAAAATCAAATAAAAGGATTTTGGTAAAATTTGTACTAATGAAAAATAGAAGATTAAATCAGTATTTGTTTTTATTTTCTTTTACATTATCAGTCAGTACAAACCTGCTATTTGCAGGGAGTGGCAATGCAACATTAAGGAACGAGGGCATAACAGTTATCCCCTATCCCAGATCTGTCTCCCTGGGTGGCGATGATTTTATTTTTGTTGACAAAATCAATATCAGAACTGACAAACGAGCATCACCGGAAGAAAAATTTGCTGCCGGAGAGCTGGACCGCTTATTAAATGAACAATGGAATATAACCGGTCAGATAACAACTGTTCCTGAGAAGAATGAAATTATTCTGACCCGCAAAAACGCTCCTTCAGAACTTGGTGATCAGGGTTATAAAATTGCTGTTTCACCTGAAAGGATAGTAATAACAGCCCGGAATTCAACAGGTCTTTT
>CAYPKL010000104.1:0-11933 GCA_964411285.1 uncultured Rikenellaceae bacterium | reverse complement strand
CTCAAAACCGGTGCAGATAATCCGCAGGCTTCACGGCTTTTATAAAAACCGGTTATCAGCAAAGCCCGTTCAGCAGAAATTTTTTCCACGACGGAAATGCTTTGCTCCCTTAGTTTTCTTACTCTGTCAGATAGTATCATATTGTATTTCTTTGAAATCTATCATTTTTCTATAAATAAAATTATAATATCAATTTTATATTCTTCTGATAAAAGCCGAAAGCTTATCCCCCGACCTTCACCTTTATTCCGGTTTCCGAAAAGAACTCTTTCAGCTCATTCATCCTTTTCAGGGATGGCTGTTCAGTACCGTCCATCAGATAAGTCAGATTAAGCTTTCCAAATTTTGCCTTCCCTGTTTTATGGAACGGAAGAAGACATATCTTCAGAAGGTTTTTGCATTTCAGTTCTTCAAAAAGATGCCTGATTCTCTCCAAATTCAATTTGTCGTCGTTTTTTCCAGGTATCACCGGTATCCTGATTATGACATTGCTTCCATCATTGAGGATCATCCTCAGATTATCCAGTATTCCGATGTTTGAAACTCCTGTGTATTCAAGATGTTTTGATTCATCATGATGCTTGATATCAAATAGGAAAAGATCCGTATAAGGGATGACTCTTTTAAAGCTATCAGGAGATGAATAACCTGAGGTGTCAACTGTTGTATGATACCCCTTTGATCTACAGGCCTTTAATGCTTCAAAAAGAAATTCTGCCTGCATCATTGGTTCCCCGCCTGAAAAGGTAACTCCTCCTGATGACTGTTGAATAAACAGCCTTTCTTTTTCAAGTATCTCAAGTATTTCTTCAACAGAATAGTATCTGCCGGCGATCTCGCTGACAGTAAACTCCTCATCCCCTACCCTCCTCTTCTGTAAAACTGTTTCCTGGTCAGGTGATATTCCCTCAGGGTTATGGCACCAGTGGCATGAAAGCGGACATCCTTTCATAAAAAACGTCACCCTGATCCCCGGACCATCGTGTATGGAATATCGTTTAACGCTGAAGATCAATCCTTGCATAAGAAAAAGTGTTGTAACCGAAGAAATTATCAAAAAGTTAAGGGAGAATAAGCTGCTATCCTGTCAGTGTGACAGGTATGGCTAAAGAATTAAAAGCTATAGAACATCAGGCAGCTGTAAAGTCTCCGTCCGAGACGCTGCATCATAAACCGGTATTTAAGACCTGAAATCATTTATTTAAAATCTGGTGCAAGTTAATTTTTTTTTCTAAATTTATAAGGCTGTAATACCAATAATGACTGTTTTATTATGAAATACCCGGGAGCTCTCAGAAGTGGCACTTTCAGGTCATTTCTTTTCAATTCATTACTTGCTCTTGTTCTTCATCAGGCGCAAGGACAGGAAACCTTCAGATACACTGTCAGCGGATTTATAAAAGAGGCAGGAAGCGGAGAATCCATGATCGGGGTAAATGTTTATTTGCCCGACAGAAAAACAGGTACTGTCTCCAACAATTTTGGCTTTTATTCCCTCACCCTGGCGGACGATGATTCATTAACAGTGAATTTCTCCTATGTTGGATTTTCGGTAGAAAAGCGTAAAATCCCGTTCCGGAAGGATATCGAACTTAATATTGAACTTTATCCGGATAAGGTTCTTAATGAAGTCACGGTCACTGCCGACCGCAAAGAAATGATCAGTGAATCTGTCAAAATGAGCACGGTAAGCCTGAAGGCATCGCAGATAAAAAATGTTCCTGCACTACTGGGAGAAAAAGATGTGCTGAAAGTACTTCAGCTCATGCCCGGGGTGCAGAAAGGATCTGAAGGGTTTGCCGGGATTTATGTGCGGGGAGGAGGACCTGACCAGAATCTTATTATCCTTGATGATGCCATTGTCTATAATGCAAATCACCTTTTTGGTTTTTTTTCATTATTCAACGGCAACGCACTTAAAAATGTTGAACTTATTAAAGGAGGATTTCCTGCAAGATATGGTGGCAGACTTTCGTCAGTTCTTGAAATGAACATGAAAGATGGTAATAAGGAAGAATGGCATGGGGAAGGCGGTATAGGCCTGATCTCATCAAACCTTACCATAGAAGGTCCTTTGAAAAAGAACAAGTCTTCATTGCTGTTGTCGGGCCGCAGAACATATGCTGACCTTATTTTAGCTCCTATCCTGAAAATGTCGGACGAAGAGGTAACAGGTTACTATTTCTATGATCTTAATGCAAAAGTCAATTATGATTTCGGACGGAAAAATAAACTGTATCTCAGCGGTTACTTCGGGAAGGATAAATTTTATATAAGATATAAATCCAGGGATGGACTAAAAGAAGATGTGGGATTCCTTTGGGGCAATTCAACAGCGACAATGCGTTGGAACCATCTTTTTAGCAACCAGCTGTTTGCCAATACATCGTTGATTTTCAGCAATTACTCATTCGGAATATACGACAGATATAAATTGGTCCGGGAAAATAAAAACTACAAAGCTGAATACTATTCAGGGATAAGGGACTTTACAATAAAGTCTGATTATGATTTTATACCAAATCCCAATCATACTATAAGAACCGGGCTGATCTCTATATTTCACCGGTTTAATCCACATGCATTTATTGAAGAGGATATACCAAACCAGGTTCATACAAGAAATATATCTTACACCAACAGCATTGAGACAGGAATTTATGCTGAAGACACATGGCAGCCTGCGGAGGTTCTAAAAATAAATGCAGGATTTCGTTTCAGTTATTTTCTTGCTGAAAAAACACACTATTCTTATCCGGAACCCAGGTTATCGGCATCACTGAAGATCAGACCGGATATAGCGTTCAAAGGATCTTATGCATCAATGAATCAATATGTTCACATGCTTTCTAATACCGGTATGAGCCTTCCTACAGATCTCTGGGTTCCGGCCACCGACAGGATTAAACCCCAGCAATCATCTCAGGCAGCCTTTGGACTCGCAAAGGATATTGAAAAGCATAACCTTTCACTATCGGTCGAGGCCTATTACAAGACAATGAAGAATGTAATCGGCTATAAGGAGGGAGCCTCTTTCATGGATATCGGCGAACCATCAGATGTGTCTGCTCCTGAATGGGAGGACAATGTAACTGCCGGAAAGGCCTGGTCGTATGGGCTTGAAATACTGCTTCAGAAAAAAGAGGGCAGGCTTAATGGTTGGATTGGTTATACTCTGTCGTGGACCCAGATGCAATTTGATTCGCTTAATTTTGGGCGAAAATTCTATGCAAGATATGACAGACGTCACGATATATCTGTTGTAGGTACCTATAAACTAAATGGTCGTATCACCCTTTCCGGCAGTTGGGTTTATGGTACGGGTAACGCAATTACTCTTCCTTTATCGGAATACTGGGCAGATTTTCACGATTTTACGGGTAAAACAGACAGACCGTTCTTTTTCGACTACCAGAACGCAGGTATTTTATATTCCCGTCATGCCGAAGAATACGGGGGAAAAAATAATTACAGGATGAGAGCATATCACCGCCTTGATATTGGTATACAGTTCCGTAAAGAGAAAAAATGGGGTGAAAGAACCTGGGAAATATCATTTTATAACGCTTATAGCAGGTTGAATCCTTTCTTTTATTATGCCGATAAAGTTTACAAGGATAACAAGGAATACGGAGTAATTAAGCAGGTGAGCCTTTTCCCGATAATTCCATCTTTGACATATTCCTTTAAATTTTAATTAAATGAAAAAGCTGACATACTTCTCATTTATAGTGTTACTTTTCACCTTTGCCGGTTGTGAACTGGAGGTTAAGAATATTAAATTGCCTGAATTTCAGCAGAAGCTTGTAATTAATTCATTCATTTCTCCTTATGATACTATATCTTTTGTAAGTGTAAGTACAAATGAGAAAATTTATGGTGAACTGAATGAAACCGCTATCCCCGGCCCAATCTCGGTTACTATCTCCAACGGATTTGAATCAGTAAGTCTGAAAGCTATAAACGGAAGATATTATTTCAAGCCTGAGGATATGCCCGTTGAGGAGGGCAGAACCTATTCTCTGAAGGTAACTGCGGGTGACGGGCTTTCGGCTGAGGCCACCTGTACAATACCAGTTTCACGTGAGCTTTATCCTGAAACAGATACTGTCTGGGAATTAAATCAGGATTCATGGATGCCGGGAATCCATAATATAAAAGCCCGGGTTTACATTACTGATCCGGCTGGTGAAGCCAATTACTTCAGGTTTTACTGCAAGGAACTTGAATTTTATAATGGAGAAAAAACAGCGATGCAAGCATGGTCAGAGGAGAATGAAATTTTCAATGATATAGGAAAAGATGGAAAAAAGATCTTTGTTAACTCTGTTAATATAATTGAGCCATCAGCAGATTGCGACTCTTCTTTTATTATTTTTTACCTGCTACAGACTGATAAGGCTTATTTCACATACCACTATTCGCTTGAGAATTTTTCCGGGGGAGAAGATCCGTTCACAGAAATTTTCCCTGCAGATTCAAATATTGAAGGAGGACTTGGGATTTTTGCCTCGTACACTGTAGATTCAGTACTTTTCAGACTAAAGTGAATTATCTGATATTCTTGGCAATACACCTATTTAACAAATGATTAACATAAAATTAACAAAGATCCATGCAACAAAAATTGAATTTCAGACGTCTATATAGTGTAAAAGATGGTTAAGACATAATCAATAAATTTTACAGTTCTTTGATTACAGGTTTATTTTTCGGTATCGGAAAATAAAAACAAGATACAAAAGATTTCTTTAATGGCCATTCGGCCAGTTCTACGATCAGGTTTAGGTTAATGAAGGAAAGATAACTCCCAACTATCTTTCCTTTTCTTTTTTATATCTGATTTTAATCATATAGAATTGCATAATTACCACATAACTTTATCGCTTCAAAAGCCAGACTTCGAGGAAATTAGACTGAGGTTTGCAGGCTTGTAAAAATTATTTACAATTCAGGTTTATGAAAAAAAAGATCAGGTTCAGTCTGGTTTACCGTGATATGTGGCAATCGTCGGGCAAATACCAGCCAAGGATTGACCAGCTTACAAAGGTTGCTCCCTTTATTGTTGAGATGGGTTGTTTTGAACGGATAGAAACAAATGGAGGTGCCTTTGAACAGGTTCAACTGATGTATGGAGAAAATCCCAACATCGCAGTAAGGGAGTGGACAAAACCTTTTAATTCTGCAGGAATTAAGACTCATATGCTCGAGCGTGCACTTAATGGGATAAGAATGTATCCCGTTCCGGCTGATATCCGCAGACTTATGTTCAGGGTAAAAAAAGCTCAGGGGGTTGACATTTCCCGCTCTTTCTGCGGTTTAAATGACCACAGGAACCTGGAATTATCAATAAAATATGCCAAAGAAGCAGGGATGATCTCCCAGGCAGCTCTGTCAATAACTCATTCCCCTGTCCACAGCATCGACTATTATATGGATGTTGTTAAGCATATAGTCGCTTATGGTGCTGATGAGATATGTCTTAAAGATATGGCGGGTGTAGGAAGACCGGCGACCCTTGGTGAGCTTGTCAGACAGATCAAAACAAGATATCCGGGGATAAAGGTTCAGTATCATGGTCATTCAGGTCCGGGGATGTCGGTGGCGTCAATGCTTGAGGTTGCCAGGGCTGGCGCTGATTATCTCGACGTAGCAATGGAACCCCTGAGCTGGGGAATGGTACACCCGGATATTATTGCTATACAAGCTATTATGAAAGATGCAGGATTCGACGTTCCGGAGATCAACATGGATGCCTATATGAAGGTCAGGTCGCTCACACAATCTTTTATAGATGAGTTCCTTGGCTATTTTATTGACCCTAGAAATAAGCAGATCTCGTCGCTCCTGATAAACAGCGGGTTGCCCGGTGGTATGATGGGCAGCATGATGGCCGACCTGAAAGGTGTACACCAGGGAATAAATACTTCACTGAATAGCCAGGGTAAACCCGGACTTTCAGAGGATGAGCTTGTCGTTAAACTCTTCAATGAAGTTGAATATATCTGGCCTCGTCTGGGTTATCCTCCTCTGGTAACACCGTTCAGCCAGTATGTCAAGAATGTTGCACTTATGAACATTATCCAGATGACAAGCGGGAAAGAAAGGTATGGCATGATCGATAATAACACCTGGGACATGATCCTTGGAAAAGCTGGAAGACTTCCCGGCGATCTGGGGACAGAAATAACCGGTATTGCAAAAAGCCTTGGCAAGGAATTTTATACCGGAAATCCTCAGGATGCTTATCCTGATGAACTTCCCGCATTCAGGGAAGAGATGAAAAAGAATGGCTGGGATTGCGGCAGAGATGATGAAGAATTATTTGAATTTGCTATTCACGACAGACAATATCGTGATTATAAAAGCGGTACTGCAAAGACACGTTTTGAAAATGAATTATCAAAGGCAAAGGAGCAGCTTAAAAACAGTAGTCAGATTAATATCCATGAGCCAAAGGCAAAAGAGACAGGAGCTTCTGTTGCGGAGAAAATAAATGATACCGCACTGAAATTAATACTTGCTCCCTCGAAAGGTAAAATCTACTATAATCTGTTTGGTGAACTGACCGAACCATCAAAGCCTGGAGATCCGGTAAATGCAGGTGAGCGAATATGTTATATACAGACAAGTTCATATATCGACGAAATAACTTCTCCCTGTGAAGGCGAGGTGGCTGAAATAGATGTTCACCAGGGCGCTGATGTCAATAAGGGAGATATTCTTTTCAGGATTAAGGAACAAAAGAAAAAAAAGGCAGCTAAAAAACCTGTTTAGTTGCCGGATTAATCCGGAAATTTCAATCTTTGTACCAGATCAGATTAAATAACATCTAACCTAAAAGCACCTATGAAAAATGCAGTTTTATTTATAGTAATCGTAACAATGACATTTGCATCATGTAAGCAAAAAGAGAAAACAGACAATCCGTTTTTCAGTGAGTATAATACTCCATTTGATGTACCCCCGTTTGAGCGCATAAAAGCGTCTCATTTCAAGCCAGCTTTCCTGAAGGGATTTGAAGAGCAAAAAAAAGCAGTAAAAGAGATTATTACAAACAGTCAGCCGCCGACTTTCGATAATACAATAAAACCGCTGGAATACAGCGGAGAGCTTCTTACAAAGGTCAGCAGGGTTTTTGGCTCACTTAATTCAGCAAATACCAACGATACACTGCAGGCTATTAATAAAGAGATTGCACCATTATCTTCAAAACACCGTGATGATATCAACCTTAATGATACTCTTTTTCAAAGAGTGAAATCAGTCTTTGAGAACAGGGATAAGTTGAAACTGACGGAAGAAGAAAAGAAGGTTCTGGAGGATACATATAAAGATTTTTTAAGAAGCGGTGCGGCACTGTCGGCTGAAGACAAGCTGAAATTGCGTAAGATTAATGAAGAGCTTTCGCTTCTCTCAGTCCAGTTTGGTCAGAACCTTCTGGCTGAAACCAATGCATTTAAACTGGTAATTGACAGCAGAGAAGATCTGGCAGGATTACCTGAAGGTATAATCGAACAGGCAGCGTCGCTTGCAGCCGGTATGAATCTTAAAGGCAAATGGGTATTCACTATTCAATATCCCATTATGGAGCCTTTTCTGAAATATTCTGAAAACCGCAACCTGAGAGAAAAACTTTTTACAGCTTATTTTATGAAAGGCGATAACGGCAATGAAAAGGACAATAAGTCTATTATAGCCACGATGGCTAGACTTAGAGTTGAAAGGTCCCGTCTGCTTGGTTATAAAAGTTATGCCGATTTTGCACTGGAAAGAAACATGGCAAAAACTCCTGAAAAGGTCATGGAATTCCTTGGTCAGGTATGGGAAGCAGCAATCCCTGTTGCAAAGGCAGAAGCAGCTGCCAGACAGGAACTTGTTCGGAAAGAGGGAGATAACTTTAAACTTGAGCCCTGGGACTGGTGGTACTATACCGAGAAGATCAAGAAAGAAAAATATGAACTTGACGATGAGATTACAAGACCCTATTTTAAAATAGAAAATGTTATTGATGGGATGTTTTATGTTGCCAATAAGCTTTACAACCTTTCTTTCACTAAAAGGAACGACATACCTAAATATCATCCTGATGTGGTTACTTTTGAGGTTACACGGGATAATAAACATGTCGGAATTCTAATGATTGACAATTACCCACGATCATCTAAAAGAGGCGGAGCATGGTGTGGTGCCTTAAGAGGCCAAAGCCGAGATATTAAGGGAAGAATGGTTAATCCTGTAGTTACTATGGTTACAAACTCTACTCCTCCTGCCGGTGACAAGCCATCTCTTTTAACAGCCGATGAAGCAAGTACACTGTTCCATGAGTTTGGCCATGCCCTTCATCAGCTTCTTTCAAACTCCACTTACCCCGGTGTTTCAGGAACCTCTGTCCCCCGTGATTTTGTGGAACTGCCTTCACAGATAATGGAACACTGGGTGCTCGAGCCAGAGGTATTAAAGGTCTATGCAAAGCATTATAAGACAGGAGAGATCATCCCTGCTGAAATAGTTGAAAAGCTTGAAAAAACCAGTAAATTCAATACCGGATTTACTACCATCGAATTTCTGGCAGCTGCACTGCTTGATATGGAATACCATACTGTTACTGAACCTGTGGAAATCGATATCCGTGATTTCGAAAAGAAAGCGTTGGATAAATACGGGTTAATACCGGAAATAAAACCCCGATACAGGTCGACATATTTTAACCATATATGGAGCTCCGGTTATGCTTCGGGATATTACAGTTACTTCTGGAGCGAAATGCTCGATGCTGACGCTTTCCAGGCATTTAAGGAAACCGGCGATATTTTTAACAGGGAGGTTGCAGGCAAATTTGAAAAAGAGATCCTTTCCAGAGGAGGTACCAGAGATCCGCTTGAAATGTATAAGGCCTTTCGTGGAAAAGAACCTGATATAAGCGCCCTGCTAATAAACAGGGGGCTGAATTGATCTTTTGTTTTTGACTTTTATTTCTTCATTACCGGAAGTCAGATGAAAATCATTGGAATATTTTTTCTGCTTGTAACCTTTTCTTTTTCAGAATGCCCTGCACAGGAAAAAATGCCCGTTGCAGTAAAGGGAACTTTCGACCTGCGGGAAACTGCGCAGGACAATGGTTTCATTGTTAAGCTTAACGGACAATGGGAGTTTTATTGGAAAAAGATGCTCCATCCGCATGATTTTTCAGAAATCATTAAGATTAAACCTGATTATTATGGCAAGGTACCATCTTATTGGACCGACTATCCTTCCGATTCTGTTAAAACTACCGGTACCGGTTTTGCTACATACAGGCTCACAGTGCTGTTACCATCAGGATTCAGACTGCCCATTGGTTTTAATTTGCCCGTATTTGATTCTTCCTATGATATTTATGTTGATGGGAAATATCTGGGGGGAAATGGGATCCCTGGTAAGTCGGCAAAAGAGACAGAACCCCGGTACGAAAGAAATCTATTCATGGCTGACCCTGTTTCTGATACGATGACTGTTATTATCAATGTTTCAAATTATGATCATCGCAGGGGTGGTTTCTGGCTGCCTCTGGAAATCGGAACTCTTAAAGAAGTTCAGAATCGGTTCTACGGATCAGTGACCAAAGACTGGGTAATAATAAGCCTTCTTATTAGTTTTTCGCTGTTTTTTCTTTTTTTCTTTATAATGTATCCGGAAGATCGTTTAAATGCATTTTTCAGTCTCACAGTATTCGGATTGGCCTTAAGACCAATGTTTACTTCCAATTATTTAATCCTGTCAGTTGTAAACATGGATTGGACCTGGATCATCAGATGTGAATACACAGGACTTTATCTTGTTATTACCGGATGGTACTGGTTTACAGTAAATCTTTATCCTTCAAAATATTTCAGAGTTTTTACATGGGTCATTACGATAATAATGGTTTTAAGTACTTTTCTTACCTTGATACAGCCGGTTATTATCTTCAGCTATGCCACATTCATTTACTATCCGGCACTCATCCTGTTGATCATATATGCACTTGCTAATAATATCATGGGAATTATTAAAAAGAATACAGCTGATTATATTTACTTTTCAGCTTTTATCCTGCTATCGTATGGTGCTGTGCATGACCTATTTGTTTCACTCGGAAAATCAGTCAGTTTTCAAGGTTATATACTTTCTTATGTCCTTGCAATTTTTGTATTTATTCAGGCAGCGATGCTGCTTTATAAATGGGTAAAAGCATATTCGGAAAAAGAAAAGCTTCATAACGAACTTGAATATATGAATGTAAACCTGGGAATGCTTGTCGATGAGAGGACCCGGGAAATAAACAGCCGTAAGGAAGAAATTGAAAAGCAGAATCTCAGGATAGCATTGCAAAACAAACAATTATCAGAAACGATACAGCTCAAAAACAAGATTTTTTCAGTTATTGCTCATGATCTCAGAAGTCCTGTTGTAAACATTCTGTATATGTTAAATCTTCTTAAAGAAGAAGAATTTAAGGTGAAGTATGATGAATTTGCAAATTCAGGTATCCAGTATGCCCAGCAGGTTATTAATCTCCTCGAAAATATGCTGGTTTGGGGAAGAGGCCAGGAAGAAAAAATCAAATTCTCGCCCGGTCATTACGACCTTGCCGACATTGTACTGACAAATCTGAGCATTTTTAAGGAGACGGCAGATAAAAAAGAAATTTCAATGAATTTTACCCAGATTGGGAATTCAAAAGCCTTCTTCGACAAAGATCTTCTTGATATAATAATAAGAAACCTTCTTTCAAATGCAATAAAATTCACTCCAAGAGGAGGAAGAATAAGCATACTCCTAAAAGACAAGACTTTAACTGGCGAAGGAATTATTATTAAAGTCTGTGATAATGGAATAGGAATTCCTGCGGCACGGCAAAAATATCTGTTTACCGCCACCGAAGTTGTAAGTTCACCAGGGACGGAAAATGAAAAAGGTACGGGTATCGGCCTAAAACTCTGTCAGGAGCTTATTTCTTTAAACAACGGAACCATATCGGTCGAAAGCAAGGAAGAGGAAGGTACCTGTTTTGCTGTCACTCTGCCGATCCACAAGTAAACTTCATAACAAAATTCTAACTGTAAGCTATTCTGATGCAAGTTCTGAAAGACCTTTTTTATCAAGAATTTTTACACTTTTACCCTTAATAATAAGTAACCCTTTTTCTTCCAGTTCTCCGATTACCCTGGCTATTGACGGACGAGCCACACCAAAAAAATCGGCCAGGTCATTTTGCGTCAGGTCCAAAACAAACTCGTTCTTTTCATTACCGGCTTTCTGAAGAATGTACTGGGCAAGCTTACCTTTTATAGTTTTAAAATTTAAGAACTTAATCTTTTCAGAGAGAAATTGTGACCTGTTTGAAATAATATCCAGAAAGTTTAAAAGAATCTTTTCATTCTTTCTTAGAAAAGTCAGAAATTCCGGTTTTTCAATAATCAGAATCTTTACAGCAGAAACTGCGATAACGTTGACAGGAAATCTGTTCCTGTTTCCAAATATAAACGCCGATGCAAGAGCTCCGGGAGCATGAATATCTTCAATTTTTATTACTCTTCCTGTAAAATCAACCATCTCCCCCTTTACCACGCCCTCCAGAACCAGCATGAAATTATTAACCTGATCTCCGCTCAGGGAAATAAGTGCTCCGGAATTGTAATTGCGTAAACGGTGAGGTGTAGCACTTACAACATTATTGATTTCCTCCAGGCTCATTCCCGAGAAAAGAGGCGATTTTAGAAGTATCGGATATTCCATTTTTCATATAAAATTAAATTTTGTAACAATTGTTACAAATGTTATGTATAATTCTTTTGAGATTTGTATCGGTAAAATAAACAATAATTTGAAATGAAAAGAGATATTTTAAAGATTGATGAAGAGAAATGCACCGGATGCGGACAGTGTGTTCCAAACTGCCATGAAGGAGC
>CAYPKL010000103.1:0-2902 GCA_964411285.1 uncultured Rikenellaceae bacterium | reverse complement strand
ATGATCAGGTCGGTCAGTTATAAAAGGGATTTCATGGGAATGGGATGCGACTGGTTTGGCATTATCCTCGACACTTTCAATGATAAGGAGAACGGAGTGGCGTTCTTTACCACTCCTGAAGGATTAAGGTTTGACGCCAATATTCAGCGCGATGCTGTAGTTCATATGCCGGATGAGATGCCTATGAATCTTAGTTTTAATACGTTCTGGGATGTTCTTACCAGTCATGATTCAGCAGGCTGGTCGGCAGAGATCAGAATTCCGGTTTCCAGCCTTCGTTTTCAGGAGATCAACGGGGTGGTAAAAATGGGATTAATTATTCAGAGGTGGATTCCTGCTAAAAATGAAATGGATATCTTTCCGGCTATTCCGCCTGACTGGGGACAATCGTCATCGATGAAACCGTCTCAGGCTCAGGAAATTGTAGTGAATGGTATAAAACCTGACAAACCATTTTACATTGCTCCCCATATTCTGACAGGATATGAAAGCACCAATTATCTAAATGATCAGGAAACAGAGTACACTGGATCAAAGAAACCGGTCCTTGATGCCGGTCTTGATATTAAGTTCGGAATTGCAAAAAGCCTTATAATGGATATTACTGTCAATACCGACTTTGCACAGGTTGAAGCCGATGATCAGCAGTTTAACCTGACCAGGTTTTCTCTCTATTTTCCTGAAAAAAGGATGTTTTTTCTTGAACGTTCAAGTATTTTCGATTTTTCCACAGGTGGAAGCAGCAATCTTTTTTACAGCCGCCGTATCGGTCTGAGTGACGATGAAGATGATCCTGAAGTTGTTCCCATACTTGGAGGAGCAAGGATAACAGGACGCGTAAATAAGTGGGATGTGGGATTCCTCGACATGCAGACAGCACCACTCACAGAGAAAAACTCTGCTGGTGAAAAGGTGACTTCATTGCCTTCGGAAAATTTCGGGGCAATGAGGTTCAGGAGGCAGGTCATTAATGAAAACAGCTATGTCGGGACCATGGTAACCAGCCGTCTTGGCGCGGACGGATCATATAACCTGGCTTACGGCCTTGATGGAATCTTCCGCCTGTTTGGTGATGATTACTTAAATCTGAGATGGAGCCAGACATTTGAAGATAGTGTTAAAAACAAAAATGCGGTCGATCCTTCCCTTATAATGTTAAACTGGGAAAGAAGATCCCGGAAAGGCCTTGGTTATAATTTTGGATATACAAGATCAGGAATACATTTCAATCCGGGTATCGGATTTGAAATGCTGGATGATTATTCAGTCGTAAGGGGAAGTATTCAATACGACTGGATTTCTCCTGAATCCTCAAAACTCTACCGGCATTCTCCCGAAACAAGATTCATGTACAGAACTTATGTTGATGACGGATCGCTGATGAGTTTTACAAATTATACGGGGTGGAGACTACAGACAAAAAACCAGTGGGAAGCTGAATTAAATTTTGTTTATAATTTTGAAAACCTCAGGGATAGTCTTGAAATTCTTGAGGATGAAGTTTATGTGCCGCCATCAGAGTACAGGTACTTTAATTTCATGGGGTCTGCAGTTACTCCGGGATCTAAATCATTTTATATAATGATGAGAAGCGAATTAGGGCAGTATTATGACGGGAGCCGTTTTTCTTTCAGTTTGCATCCTACCTGGAATATTTCAAAGCATTTTGAAATCGGAGGCACTTATAATTTTGATCATGTGAAATTTAGGGAGAGATCTGTTGAAATGACCAATCATATAATCGGTACAAAAGCCATTTTTATGGTAAACACCCGCTTGTCTTTCAATGCCTATATTCAGTACAATACTGCTTTACATGGAATAATAACAAACTTCCGCCTAAGGTATAATCCACGGGAAGGGAATGACCTTTACCTTGTTTATAATGAGGACCGGAACACGGATCTTTACCGCGAATTGCCGAATCTGCCGGTTTACAGCTCCAGGGCTGTGATGTTGAAATATACATATACCTTCAATCTGTAAATAGTATAATCTCCTGCCTGTTACCTGTTCTGACACAATAGAACGGGGAAATTTGTGTTAATAAATAAACTAAAATGTTAAATAATCACAAAGCAGGGATTATCACGCTTAAACATTTGGTTATAATTTGGCAAATATTATTTCCCGGCGGTATTTTCAGGTAAGCGAAAATCCGGAGGGAGTGATAAAAATTAGAAAAAAATAAAAATCGATGTTCAATTAAACTTAAACCAATCAACACATTAAAATTATGAAAAAACTGATCTTTTTTGCTGTTATCTTTTTTGCTGTTGCATCAGCAACATTTGCACAGGTTTCGGCAACGGCTACTGCCACAGCGACTATTGTCGGACCAATAACAATTGTGAATGCCGGCAATATGAATTTTGGAAACGTTGCAGTCAGTGCGGCTGCCGGTACAGTTGCACTTGCTACGGATAATTCTCGTTCAGTAACTGGTGGATGTACGCTTCCTGCCACAACCGGTACTGTTTCAGCAGCATTATTTACTGTTTCAGGGGCAGATGGGTATTCATATTCAATTACTTTACCTCTCGCTGCCACTACTATTAATAATGGTGCAAATACTATGACTGTTTCTAACTGGTCAAGTGATCCAACTCCTACAGGTTTACTCACTGGCGGTACACAGACTCTGAGAATTGGTGCAACATTAAATGTTGGAGGAAGCCAGGTTGCAGGAACTTATTTATCAGCAATACCATTTTCAGTAACTGTTAACTACAACTAGGTCCTCAGATCAGAGCATACCATACGGCATAATGAAAAGGCTTAAGATTATATTTTTCAGCCTGTTATTTATATTGCATATAACCGGAAACCTGGTAAATGCCCAGGTAACACCACCGAATACAGCAACAGGCCATGTTATTGCCGAAATTATTCCGGTATTCTC
>CAYPKL010000102.1:0-17829 GCA_964411285.1 uncultured Rikenellaceae bacterium | reverse complement strand
TTACTGCTGAGTCCCATGCCTCCAATTACCAGACCGGCACTTCCTATTGCGCTTTGCCTTAAAAATTCTCTCCTCTTTGTCATGTCATTATATTATTAATTACTATTCTTAAAAGTTAAATCAAACCGATATATCACATTGCATTGTTAACCATCCGGTTAAATATTTCCAACTGTTCTTTCATAGCAGAAATTCTGTCTTCCGGCTCTGTCCGTCCCTCCAGAAGTATCCATCCATTATACCTGATATCAGTCAGGAGATTAAATAATTGCTGGTAAGGGTAGTCATCAGAATTAAGTTCGCGTACATGAATTGTATCACCAAACCATTTTTTTAACATGTTGAAATTCCCTTCAAGGCCCGGAGGAAGAAGGTCCTTATCATTGCAGTTCCAGCAGATTTTTACATTTTTTTCTGTAACCTGATCGAAAATAGCCTTCATTACAGGGATCTCCTGGGTAATATTTCCATGTACCTCAACCCTCACCAGCTGATCATAATCCCGCCCAAATTTCCCTATTTCATTTAGCGATGATGCAATCTGAGCAATAGTTTTTTCTCTGGGAACTTCAGGTGGCAGAAAATTTGGTTTTACTTTAATTCCTGTAGCTCCTATGTCACTGCAGAGCTTGATATATTCTTTACTCTGGTCAATATTTTCGCGGAGAACTTTCTGATCCGGGCTGTGAAACTCAAAATTTGAGCCATAGCCGATACATTTAACAGGGCTCTCCTCAAATCTTTTTCTTACTTCCTTCCGTTGATCAGAGTTAAGGTTTATTTCAACATTATGTGCATGCTGGGTTCTTAGTTCGACACCTGAATATCCTGCTTTTGTGCAATTTGAAATCAGGGTAGGCAGGTCCCAGTCAAGGCCCCACAAGTATGTCACCAGTCCGAACTTCATTCTGTCAGTTCCTGTGGCAGAGCATCCATTCATTGAACTGAGGACAGCAATCCCCGCACCCGCTTTTAGAGTTCTTTCAATAAAAATACGCCGGGTCAGTCTTTTTTCCATGGTTTTATTATTTAATGATTCCGTATGGCCGGAGCAACGGTCTGGCTTATTTTAATACAACCTTAAAGATAATTATAATAGGACTTCTTCTTTAAGTCAGTTATGATTTTATTCAAATTCAAGCCATCCGAAGAACTCCGGTAAATGAAATCGTGGTTTGGGATAATCAACGGGTGCCCATGTAAGCCAGTGAGGATGAGATGTTTTATCTCCGCATTTGTAAAAGTTTGCCCTCCAGCGGACTCCTGACCGTGGCTGCTCGACAGGAATATAATTTGTAAGTATTGAAAAGGGTATCCTGTATTCTATCGACCATGTCAAAGGGTCCGATATTTCATTTTCAACATCCCTGGTAAGAGAATGAGATATCTTAATTTTCTCTGAATCCTTCAGGTCTACAAATCCATGTTCTTTGCCTCCATTTTTATGGTATTCGAAAAGGTATAATCCTTCGCAATTTATTTCCAGGTTAAAATAGCCCCTGCCAACATCCGGGCCCGGAATAAAAAAGAATTCTGCACAGCTGTCCTCGCATATCCTGCCGTTGATCTTTTTTTCGACAGCTCTTACATAACGGTCCCTTACCTGGAAAATCACATAAATATTATCCTGGTCGTATTTCACTTTTACCTGTGTTTCAGGGAAGTGTGAAGGCATCTCACCCATATGATTCTTTAATGTGATTACTTCAGTCTTTTTCCAGAACTTTTTATCCCATAGAGCATCCATCTCAGGTGGCTGGGAAGCAAATTTTACTTTGTATAAATAATCGGGTAACTTATTTTGATTCTCATTCTGACCGAATGAAAATGAGGAAACATAGCTCATAAAAATAATTAGAACGACACCTAAATGAATAGTTGATTTTTTCATTACTCAATTTTTAGTTTTGCTAAATAAATACTTGTATTTTTATTATGGGTGGAATAATAACTGACCCACAGAATTCCCTCATACCAGACCATCCCGGGGTAACTGCAATCGCCTCCGCTTGGTAGAATAAACAATGGGAAAAATCCATTCCCGGTTATTCTGCCAATTACCATTCTGCTCATGTTTTCAAAAGTACACCGCCCGGCTGCAAGTACACCTTTGCCCGGAATGTTAACCAGTGCCGGCCCTCCTATCGACCAGTTAGAATCCTGCCATTTCCAGTCACTGTAGGGATTTACCGCTTTTCCGATATAAGCATGACGGTTTCCCGCTTCGCGGCGTAAAAGCATCATTAAAGTATCACCTTTGATTTTGCATAAAGCTGCTTCATTTGGACGTTCTCCGGGTGTAAGATCACTTATCTTTTCATAACTGATGCCGTTGCCGGTTTTATACAATGAGGCATTATCATCATAGCCGACACAATATGCTGTTCCTCCATTCCAATATGGTCTCCAGGGCCATTTGTCCTTAATATTTATTTCTGCCAGATCCGACCATTTTTCGGTCTTGTCCATGAAAGAAACTACCGGACATAATCCTGTTCTCGTTTTTCCCGAATATAATGATCCGCCAGAATGCAACATCAGCCTGTTATCGGGAGTAACAGAGAGTTTTGGGTCACGCAGATCCACTCCCTGCCGTTCAAAAAGAGCCGCAGACTCCCAGTTATCACCATCTTTGCTTACTATTATCCGTATTTTCCCATCACCGCCAACATGATTTTCTCCTTCCCTGAAAGTACAATACCACTTATCGTTATACCTTATCAGATCGGTGAAAGCGTTATGATGCGCTTTATTCCAGATCACTTTTACTGATGTCATTACCGGCGAAATTCTGCTCTCGTACAGCCAATCAACGGGGAAGCTTGTTATCTGGGTAGTCTCAAGACCATTGGCACTTTTACGGTCACCGGCACAGTATGCAAGAAGAACCTTATTTCCCACAAATTCGATGGCAGTATAGCAGTACCATCCGTCAGGATCATTCTCAATAGTTTTGACATTTTTCCAGGATAAGCCTTCGTCTTCAGAAACCGCAATATTTAAAGGGGTTCGCTTGCCTTCTTCACCAGGGGCAGGTTTGGAATTGTTCCACACTAAAAGCAGGTCACCGGTTGAAGGTATTCTCTCGATGGAAGCAGGTGACATGGGAGATATAATTCCAGAAGGTTTGCAATCGGTCCAAGTGTCACCCTGATCCTCTGAAAAAGAAATATACTGAGTACCGGCATTTGTTCTGCAAAACATCATAAGCCGTCCGTCTTTTAATTCAACAACACCCGGTTCCTGCAATATAACCTCTTTGTTCCTGATAACCGATTTGCTTCTTTTCCATGTTTTGCCGCTATTATCTGAATAATAGCATAGTATAGCTGCGCTGTTTTCGGTTCTATTCTGTCTGGGAGTATTATGCAAAGCTGCCGGTGCAATCAACCTTCCGTCAGACAATTCAACTATCCTGTCATTATTAACCACATAATACCCGACCTGATCTTTAAAGCAGAGTACAGGTTTGCTCCAGGTATTCCCTTCATCTTTTGAAACACGCATGTAAAGCCTGCAATCAGTATCTGAATTCTTTCTGAGATAGAACAAGCCAATTGCATTGTTCTTTAATCTCAGAAGCGATACTGACATTATATTAGTTTTTCCTTCGTTAGACACAACCATAACATCCTTATCAGTCCAGGTTTTCCCATCATCATTGGAAAATCTGGCTGCGAGGTAAGCCTGTGCAAAATCGCCGGCACCATCTGTAAAATGAGAATAAATGAACATCATCCGGCCGTCGTCAAGCTTAATGAAATCGCCTTCACTGTTCCTTGGGTTACCGGGGCCCGGAGGAAGCAGCCTTATGCGTGAGACGGGATCTTCAGGCCCGCTTAATGATTCTGAAGTATTGAGCTTCATCCAAAAAATGTCTTTTCTGATTGTTGATACTGCGTCTTTAAACTGACCGGGAAACAAACTATCCAGGTTCCCTGACAGCTCTTCAAGTCCGGAAATATAGTTTTTCACAACGTTTACTGATTTCCCTGAATTATCCAAAAGAGCGAACCGTTCACGTACCGGATTTAATCCGACCAGACCCCGTTCAGAATTGTCCTTCTGAAAGATAAGCTCTCCGGGATAAGTTTCCACCAGTCTGGCAAGTACTTTCTGCTGATCCGGTGTCTGTGCCATCTGCAGTATGGACTGTCCTATTGATCGTCCCGGCTCATAGGCAACAGGGTTATATGCATAATCGAGACATGTCAGAAGAGGAATTCGGTTAATCTGGTTTTGTTTACCTAAAGGATTTACCATATAACCTTCCATAATTTTACCAAGGCCGGGATCACGTCCTGTTATGGGTCCCAGATGTATTGTCTGATGATAATCGTTTACCGGGTAGTTTTCCCAGAGTATAACCTTATGATTTACAATAGTCTTGTAAGCAAGCGCTTCTTCAGTGGTTATGTGTTTTGGTACAACTTCCGGCCCTGTCCAGAAAATATACACATCACTATTAAGCTTTCTGCCAAGTGTTTCAAGATATGGCCTGGATTTGATGTCGCTTCCATCACCCCAATAATAGGTAGGACAAAAGATCATTTTAGCCCCGGGATCCTTTTTCTTTAAAGCCAGGTAAAGTTTGTTAACAACCGTGGCATGGCCTTCTGCAGAAATAGAGACCTGATCCTCACTAATGTCATCCAGACAAACGGCAAACCATCTGACTCCCTTTTGCTGGGCCCATTGATAATGTCTCAGTAAAAGTTTAAAGTCATTATCAGAATCCGGATCGAGAGGAAAATCTGCGAAAAGCTGAGGATGCATTGAAAAGCAGAAGTTTATTCCATTCTTTCTGCATGCCTCAAAAACTTTTTCAAATGCAAGCTTCTTTTCATCCGGAATCGGTGATTGCCAGGTGTTTTCTATTGAATCGAGGAAATTACCATATTTGAAGGCAGGTTTGTCTTTTACTGAAAACATTGATAAATAGCAATTCATCATAAAATTTGCCTTGTACTTTGCCAGAAAAGGTATTTCTTCGAGGTACTGCTCAGGAGTCCAGTTATATCCTTTAATTCCCCTGATATTAAATCCGGGCTTTTCAGAAGATTTAAGCGGATAAGGGATTGGCAACATCTGGTCAGGAATCTGAACTTTAAACCCATTATTTTTATCTGTCTGCTGACCGGTTGCTATCGGACACATAAAGGGAAATAAAAAAAATAATAACCAGGCCAGAATCAGAAGCTCTTGTGCTTTCCTTTTAAAGATCATGGTACATTTTTATAATTATTAAATATGAACATTTATCAAAAATTTCGGATTAGCTCATGAATCCCAAAGTTAATCAATATGACATATAACCAGATTCTTCTATTTTGAAACTTCAGGTCTGAAGGATCTCCTGATTAAAAGAGCGCTGAAAACGATTGAACCAACTCCTCCCGAAATTACAACCAACCAGTCTTTTACAAAAACAGCATTTGTTGCTATAGCCATTCCAAAACAGGCTGCTATTCCAATCAGGCAATCAAAGATCTGTGACCTGAGAGTTGCATCCGGACCCGGCAGTGAAGGATATTTCATTCGTAATTTCTTCCACCCGGCAGGCGGACGGCATCGGAGATAGAATCTCTTCTGGGTTTCATCCGATTCAGGAGGAGTAAGAACAGTGACAAGGCTTATGACTGCCAGTGCTATGGCAAACAGCATTCCTGTGCCCTGCCAGATAGGTTTACTTTGAAAATCGAGAATAAACCAGAATAATACAGTAAGAGGAATACCAAGAACAGATGCTGTCATTTCACCCCATACATTAAACCGTGGCCAGAAAAATCTGAAATAAGCCAGAGGCAGCCAGAAGATAACAACGACAGAATTTACAAAAACAAACCAGCTTACCATATCATCAACAAAAAAGACAGCAATCAGAGCTGCAACAATAAACAGAAATAAAGTCGTGACTCTGCTTATGATTACTTCCTGTTTTTTATTTATGCCAGGCTTTATTTCTTTGTAAAAATCATTGACCAGAAAACTGCTTCCCCAGTTTAAAAGTGCACTCAGTGTCGACATGTAAGCCGCAACTTCGGATGCAACCAGCAGCCCGATAAATCCAACGGGCAGGTGGCTCGCCTTTATTAATTCTCCCCATGCATAAGCAGGATCCCTGATCGTTTTGAATCCTTCAGGAGCTTGTCCGTATCTGGAAACAAGATCCTCAGACCAGAACAATGAAATGCAGATTACTCCCAGTCCAATAAGGGGAATAATCCTTAAACATAATGAGATAAATGAGCTGAACAGCTGGCCGCCAAGAGCATGCTTTTCATTCTTTGCTGCCATGAAACGCTGAGCCGTCATCCCTTCGCCTGCAGACGGAGAACCTGCAAAAAACAGCCCGAGTAGTACAAACATTATCAGAGTTAACGGAGGTGTTTTTTCCGATACCGGATTAAGAGAAAGGGAATCGCTGCGGACAGTTCCAACATGCGAAAGTATTGCATCCCAGCCGCCATATTGAGGTATGACTATCCCAAGAAGCACAAAACAGCCGGCAAGCATGATGATCATCTGGACAACTGAAACCATTACCGATCCCATTAAACCGCCCATAAGGGTATAAATCAGTGTAATCGTCCCGAAAATCAAGAGTATCGATTCTGTCGACAATGGTACCAACGGAGCAATGGTCTTTGAAAAGAACCCGGTTATGTAAGCCATTGTTATTATGGAGAAAAGACACATTATCAGAGCATAAGCTCTCCTGGCAAATATTGAGGTTTTTCCTCCGTAGCGAAGCGATATAAGTTCAGCAGTTGTAACTATTTTCATCCTTTGCCACATCTTAGACCAGATTATAGCGACAAGTGGCATCCATATGATCCACTGAGCCCACCATAACCAGTTCCCTGAAAAGCCATATAAAAAAATCAGCATGACAAAGCCACCAAGACCCGATTGATATGTTGCAGCATTGGATATTCCCAGCGACCACCACGACAAATTTCTATTGGCAGTAAAAAAACCTTCCTGCCCCTTTGACGCTGCAGATTTGGTGAACAGTACACCAACACCCATTGTCATTAACGTAATAACAATTAATACTATCCATTCAATATTGTTCATGCCATAAAGTATTTGAATTAAGAATCAAAGAAATCAGCTACGGTGGCAACAGTTAATCATATCTATTTTGATATCAGTGTTTTAATTGTATTGATGACATTTTCAAGATATATATTTTCGATTTGTGGAGAGAGTGGTGACGGCAGCACTTCGTATATATATGCCTGGTCGGCCTCATATCCATTACTTTCAAAAACATCCGCTGTCGGAATATATGCACCTGTCCCGTGCACATAGCCTATGCAAAACATATAATACTCAGGGAATCTTTTTTTCAATTCAATCTGGTACCTGACAAATAATTCTCCCTGGGTAAAGAAGAAAATAGCATTGCCCAGCTTCACAGTATTGACTTTAATAGGAAAAGTGCTTTTAACTTCATCGTTATCAATCATTTCATGGACCTTTACCGCCCAGTGCTCAAGCATCTCCTTCCAGGTAAAAAACTCTGTAATGTCCGAAGCTTTTCTTCTGACCTCATTTGTTATATGTTCTTTTGTGATATTCTGATCTCTGAAAGGTATTTGAATAACTCCCGCAATTGCCTTAAGATCAGCATCTTTATAATCGTTAGCAAGCGTGGCTGAAACAACAGCCAGCCCAAGCTTTTCACCCTCCAGGTCGGTAACTGCGGGATCGGTATTATTATCTTTACGGGGATTAAGATCGCCGGTGGCTCCGTTCATAAAAATAGCGATTCCCCCTTTCGCATTCTCTACAACATCGCGTGCTTTGCCTGGATAATCAGTAGATATATAATTGCTTCCGTATCCGAGTGTTACAGGGTGACAGGCATAATTAAATAAAGTCACTTTTTTACTGCCTGAATTATCAGAAATTTCCATAATAAGAACTTCTTCGTCCCTCAATCCGTCGGGATCCCCTACACGATAGGCCATTCCTCCTCCTTTCGGTTTTACATCGCGCCTGGCTATATTAATATCGCAAACACCCTTCCCAAGCTTTATGACTCCGGAGTTATATCCAGATGCATCATTTATTACTCCGGCAGCATTTTCTGCAATCCGCTGAACAGCAAACCTTATAAAGCGATCGTTGGCATCCGACCATCCGTAATCCATTAAAGGGGCAGAATGTGTATGTATGGAAGTAATGATTATTGATTCGACTGATAATCCTGTGTTTTTCGAAATTAAAGATGCTATCTCCCGGATAATAACAGGTTCGACATCCATTAGATCATTAACTACAAGACAAATGACTGTTTCATCCTGTTTAAGGATCAGGCAACGGCTTGTAAGTTTGCGGTGTATATCAGCCGATAATCCTTTCCGGTTGGCAAAACCAGCCAGAAGCAGATGTTCTGATGGAGTGATATCAGTCTGTCCGTAATTGAACCTTAACTTATTCATACTGGTTTGCAATAATTGGTCTTACTTTATTGCTTTAAGCCAGGCTTTAGCCATTAATTGTGCACCTGCAAGGGAAGGGTGAACACCATCGCCTGTCCAGTAAGAACCGGGAGCCGCTTTCAGTGCTCCGTCAAAGATCGACTGAAATGGAATAAATGTCGCATTGAACTTCGTAGCAATATTTTTGGCCGCTTTCTGGTATTCATAGAATTCAGGATACCACTTTTCATCGACTGCTTTAACTCCGGGAACAGCAAACGGTTCGCATATAATTAGTTTCACATCAGGAAGTGCTTTTTTTGTCTTCTCAAGAAGAGAAATAAAATCATTCCTGTAAATATCAATCGTTCCGTTATAATTACCATCTAGTTTATGCCAGATATCATTTACACCAATAAGAATGCTTAAAATATCAGGCTTTATTTCCAGGCAATCGCTCTCCCACCTTTCGGCAAGCTGATATACCTTATTTCCTGAAATACCCTTATTATAGATCCTGAGATTCAAAGGTGCGTACTTTCTGAGAAGTGATGCACCTGCAAGAAGCGCATAACCTGAACCAAGGCCTCCGGCAGAATTGAATCCCGTATCTTCCCTTTTCCGGCCTGCGTCGGTTATTGAATCGCCCTGAAAAAGAATAACCTGATCTTTTTTCAGTTCAATTTCCTTTATCTTACTTTTTGCCAATGAAGCAGCCAATATTTCAGGAACACTTATTGCGAAAGTTCCTAAAGCTGCCTTTTTAATAAAATTCCGCCTGTTGTTGATTTGATTTATCATTGTATTAAAATTAAAAGGATTTTCAATAAATAAAGTTACAAAACAATTCAGGGAAGATTGTACTGATTAATCAGTTTTTTACAATCTTCCCTGTAAAGTGCTTGTATCAGGCAGGTACTTATACCTGAGTTTTACTGAGGCATTACTACATAATCTGTTGCGTTAAGGAATTCAACACTCTTTGCGCAGCTGGTAAACTGGTCAAAATTGTATTCTTCAACTTCAACGATCCCGTATTTCAAACCCGACTGTGCAGCTGCAGCCCAGATAGCTGCAAAATCCATCATACCGCTTGCTCCGACCTCTTCTTTGTCTTTAATATGCCATAATTCGAAACGGCCGGGATATTTACTGAAATAGTCCACCGGATTTTTACCTCCTACAACACACCAGTAAAGATCAAGCTCGAAAATGACTTTGGAAGGGTCGGTATTCTGGAGCATGAAGTCATAAATTGTTTGTCCGTCAAGCTGGGTGGAGAACTCTTTGTCGTGATTATGATATCCGAACCGGATACCTTTTGCCTGGCATTTTTCTCCAATAAGATTGAAATAGTCACAATACATTTTTAAGGTATCAAGACTTCCGTAAGCATTGCCTCCCATAAATGGCTGAACCAGGTATTTAACACCGGCGGCAGCATGTGCATCAATACACGCATCCCACCATGCCATTGTTGCTTCAAGGTTAGCAGAATCAGGAAGCGCCTGACCGGTATGGGAACTTATAAGTCCAAGCCCGTTAGTTTCGCAAAGAGATTTAAAAGCTGCAGGGTCCATTCCGTACAGTTTACCATCCCTGTATCCTGCCGGTTCTACAAATGTGTAGCCCATTTTAGCGACCTTGGCTATCGCATCCGGTACATTTTTCACAATTGAGTCGCGTATTGAATAAAGCTGCAGCCCTATATTTTTCTGAGGGGCTTTTTTACATGAGGAGATGGGAAATAAGACAAGACCTAAGACAGTCATTAACAGAATAATTGAAATGAGATTCCTTTTTTTCATGTTGATCAGGTTTTTTAGAGTTTAATTTTTAATAAAACAGGTTTGGTTTTTATCCTTTTTTGAGATTTTCAAAGTTAAAATTTATTTGAAAGCTGCGAACAATCAATAAAATGAATCATACATTTTTTTCAGTACCCTGATAATTCCATTATCTGTTGCAGGATCAAAATTAAGGTAATTAATAAATGTCGCCTGAAAATTTCCGGTGAGTGCATTAAGTAACTCCAGATCAGAACCATAAAAGTTCCCATCATCATCCTTTGCCTTAAAAACGAATCCATATGACATTGCCTTCAGAATTTTCTCATATGGCATATTAAATTTTTCGGCAAGCCTTACAGCCCCCATAAAGCGATCATCAAAACTCAGTTTCCTTACGAGGTCATGACCCACTCTGAAAACAGTGTCCTTCAGAGCCCGGTTACGGAATCTCTGCAACAAATCATCAATATGGTTTTCCAGGTCAGCAGGAGTAAAATCATCAGGATATGCCATACAAAGAATATCCGACGACTGCATCATAACATCCTTTGTGAATTTCAATACCCGGTCGTCATTCAGTATTTCATACATATATCCGGCCTCAGGATGCAGAAAGTGCCCGTAATATGCTGCTGTGGCATGGCCAAGGTTATGTATGAAAGCTTTACGGTCGACCCATGCTTTAATGTTTTTCTTTGGAGAGAGTCCTTCAATTTGCGGAATTGGGGTTTTAAATCCGTTGCCGTCAAGTATCAGGGTATTATAAGGTTCGGCATAAACCATCAGCGGATCTTTTTCCAGCTCCGTCTGATTCATTATTGGAACCATCTTGCCTATACTTGTCTCAACCAAACCGACCAAATCACTTAAAGGAAAATCAAAAGGCAGATGCCGGAGGAGCCTCTCCTCCATAAATTTCCCTCCCGATATCATATTCTCGGCAATAATT
Source organism: uncultured Rikenellaceae bacterium (assembly GCA_964411285.1). Taxonomy (GTDB): domain Bacteria; phylum Bacteroidota; class Bacteroidia; order Bacteroidales; family VadinHA17; genus LD21. The sequence goes on along the minus strand of CAYPKL010000102.1, from coordinate 6,658 downwards.
ATATCGAGCGGAGCACCTGAAAATCTGTTTTTTCTCTGAACCAATCCCCTGGCAATAAGGGGTATTACCTTTTCAAGGGCATTTTTCCCTACCGACACAGCAATAATTCCGGCAGTTGAAACTGCTTCTGCTACTCTTTCTTCATCTCTCACAGAAATAGCTTTAACGTTGCTGACAACAATTTCCCTGTCAGTCTCCCCCTTAAAGATTACTCTGTAGCTTCCCTTCTGATTTAACAGATCGACTATGGCCTGGTCAATATCGGCAAATACCACCCTGTAACCGCCTGTTCCGAATAACTGTCCGATAAATGACCGCCCGATTTTCCCTGCACCAAAAATCAATATTGTATGCTTTTCAACCTGATATCTGTTTTTTATAGGAGTCATAATATGGTCTTATTTTGGCAAGCTTTTCCCCGTCGTTCTCTTCAAAATATGTCCCTCCCACATAAAAACATGTAAAACCACCTGAGACAGTTCCCCAGCAGCAGGCATCAGTAATATCGGGATGCCTGATACCATCTGATAGCTGGGATACAACTGAGGCAATTACCCCCCCGACAAAATTATCTCCACAGCCTGTTGTATCTCCACCTTGAAAACCTGATAGTTCATTAATTACCCTTTCAGAGGCAGGCATTTCCATGACAGCCGATGAGCTGAAAATATTTCCGCCGGAAAAGAGTGTAATATTATTTGATCCATTGGTTATTATGAAAGCTGAAACTCCTTTTGCGATAAAAAACCTGACTGCCTCTGCAATATCATTTTCCCCGCTTAACCTAAACGCTTCTTCCCTGTCAGTAATAAGAAGGTCAATATTTTTATAACTATCATCATTTTCGCCGAGAGGCCATTTTTTAAAAGGATCCGACTTTTCATTTCTGAAGTCAAAAACAGTATTCACAACTGTGATGCAACCGTTCTTACGGGCTTTCTTAAGAAGTGATGTCAGGTTATCATGGATCTGAGGGACCAGTGCCGTACCTCCAAAAACCACTATATCCGATTTAAAAAAATCATCATCCAGATCAGAAGGCCCGAAATACCATGCAGCACCGATAGAGTTTATAAACATCCTTTCACCGTGTCCATTCTCATAAAGAGGGTCTGACAACACAATAGTGGAAGGAGTATCATGACCGAGGAGCCTGAAATCTTTCAGGATCACACTGGTCTTATTAAGAGCCGAGACAAGGAACTGACCTAAATCATCATTTCCTCCCAGTCCAAAAAATCGCACTTCACAGTGATTTTTATCAACTAGTTGGGTGATATTTATCATCGATACAATTGACGGACCTCCAATATTTATTTTATCATGTTTCCGTCCTCCTGTAATTTTGTCAAGTGCCGTGTTGACAGAAACTCCACTGAATTTCTCAAATTCCTCCCTGAACACAAGATTACCAGGAGCAAGGCCGCCATCGCCACGTTTATGTGAAAGATACGGACGAATAATATTGCTGCTAAAGTCAATATCATTAAACAGAAGGTCAACCAGGCAGCAACCCGCTCCCGAAACGATAATTTTTCGCGGCATAATTGAAATTTATAGAATAAGTGATAATAATTATAATTACAGATACTTTTCATAGTCATTCACCAGGAGATGAACCGGATTTTCATCTTCAACGATCTCCGGGAATCGTCCAATTTCATCGTAGAAACGGTTATCGTTGGCATCGTCATTCACCAGGCTTACTTCGCCAATCAAAACCCGGCCATTACCTTTCTGCCCGTAAAACCTGTGATAAATTCTCGATTTCAGGCAAATACTCTGCCCGGGTTTGAGAAAGAGCGGTTCGCCTGCTTCTATAGTAGTTAATATGCCATCAATGCTTACTGTTACCGGAACATCTGAAAGTCTGTCATCGGTGGTTGCTATGAAAAGTTCCATGACCAGGTTACCGCCTCCCCTGTTAATAATATCTTCGGTCTTGTTCCAGTGGAAATGCAATGGCGTCTCCTGTTCTTCACCGGCCATCATAATTTTTTCACAGTACATCTTGTCTTTCTTATCCCAATTACCGTTCCGGATAGTAAAAAGCGACAGACCGGTTTTTCTGAAATCACCGCTTCCGAAATCAGTAATATCCCACCCCAGTTTGTCGTCAACAATTTCAGAACAAATATCATACTTCCCCTTCCATTCTTCAGGGGACCATGATGCCCAGACGGGTAAAAGGAATCTGTGCTCACCCATGAAACCCTCAAAAGATCTTATAATCATATTAACTTCACTTCTTTTCATTTTTCACCTTTGAATTTTAATTTGGACTCTATTCTCAAATATACTCATTAATAAATTCTTTTTGTAAGCAGAAATTACAAAATAAATATTTGCGGGATTATCCCGATCTTTTTTCATCTCCAGAGAATATCTAAATCCGGAATAAAAAAAATGATGCCGGAAACCTTCCCATAATTAAATTCATTAACTATTTTTGCATTTTCCTAATATTTTATATATTTTTGAGCACTTTTGCTTTATTTTGTAAGCTTTATTGTTAAATTGCTTCAAATTTAAAAAACCATTTATTCCAAAAAAATTTAAAATATGACTTTTGAAACTGTTGCCGTAAAGATTTCGAGTTCTACTGATATTCTTCAGACAGAAGAAATGATCGACTTCGTTAAGTCAGATTTTGAAAAAAGATTAGCTCACAATCTTAGTATTGTCAAAGTATCGGCACCCGTAATTGTATCTGACGGAACCGGAATAAATGATGACCTGAACGGAATAGAGAAACCTGTCAGTTTTCCGGTTAAATCCCTTGATAATAAGAAAGCTGTCATTATTCAATCTCTGGCAAAATGGAAAAGGATGAGGCTCAAATATTATGAGATCGAAGCCGGGAAAGGAATACTCACAGATATGCGTGCAATCAGACCTGATGAGAAATTAAGCCCTATTCATTCTGTTTATGTTGATCAGTGGGACTGGGAAAAGCGCATACTGCCTGGTCAAAGAACGTTGCGTTTTCTAAAATCTACTGTTGAATCGATTTATGAGGCTCTGAAAACAACTGAAGAAAATCTTTCTGATAAATATCCATGGTTAGTTCCACAGTTACCCGATAAGATTACTTTTATAAATGCGGAAGAGCTGCTGAGGCAGTTTCCCGGCCTCAATCCCAAGCAGAGAGAAAATGCAGCAGCCCGCATATATGGTGCAGTATTTATAATAGGTATAGGAAACAACCTCAGTAATGGTGAACCACATGATGGCCGCGCTCCTGATTATGATGACTGGAGTTCTCTTAATGAAGACGGATTCAATGGGTTGAACGGTGACATTATTTTTTGGAATCCTTCTCTCGATTCCGCTTTTGAAATTTCCTCAATGGGCATCCGGGTTGATAGCAAATCGATGAGACGACAATTAAAGATCTGCGGCTGCCAGGAAAGAGAGAGTCTTTTGTTCCACCGGTTACTGCTCAACAATCAGCTTCCCCTGAGCATTGGCGGAGGAATAGGTCAATCGAGGCTTTGCATGTTCTTTCTCAGGAAAACACACATTGGAGAGGTGCAGTCGAGTATCTGGCCTGAAGAAGTAATAATCCGGTATGAGGAAATGGGAATTAAACTACTTTAACGGTTAATAATACGAGTAGTGCCATTTAGATAATCATGCAATAATATTTGTTTATATTGCTGATTTCGGATTAACATCTTTAACAAATTATAGATATTTATTATAATATTGAATAAAATAGCGACTATTTGTTTGATTTATTAAAAATTTGAATATTTTTGTCGTTCAATTTACAGAAAAACGGTGAAGAAAAATTTAATCCATATTATTGCCCTCGGTCTTATTCTCCTAAATGGTGAATGATCCGGGAATAGTATGTATTATGATAAATATACAAAAGCTTTCCGGATCAGCCGGGAAGCTTTTTTTTTTAATTTATTTATAAATTATGAAAATTAATCTCAGAAGTTCAAAAACAGTTACCGGAAGGAACATGGCAGGCGCCAGAGCCCTCTGGAGGGCAAACGGAATGAAAGAGGACCAGTTCGGAAAACCAATAATTGCTATTGTCAATTCATTTTCACAGTTTGTACCCGGCCATGTTCACCTTCATGAAATAGGCCAGCAGATAAAAAGGGAGATTGAGAAGTCAGGATTTTTTGCTGCAGAATTCAACACTATTGCAATTGATGACGGGATAGCGATGGGTCATGAAGGGATGCTTTATTCCCTCCCCTCAAGAGAAATTATTGCCGATAGCGTGGAATATGTTTGCAACGCCCATCTGGCGGATGCAATGATCTGCATCAGCAATTGCGATAAAATAACACCCGGAATGTTAATAGCCGCAATGAGAATGAATATACCAACTGTGTTTGTTTCCGGAGGTCCGATGGAGTCAGGTCTGCATAAGGGCAAATACCTTGACCTTATTGATGCAATGGTGGCGGCAGCTGACAACTCAGTTTCCGATGATGAAATCCGGGAGATCGAATTATCGGCCTGCCCAACCTGCGGATCATGTTCCGGAATGTTTACAGCCAATTCGATGAACTGCCTTGTTGAAGCTCTCGGACTGGCCCTTCCGGGTAACGGAACTATCCTGGCAACCCATCATAGCCGGCTGAAACTCTTCGAAAAAGCTGCTTCAATGATAGTTGAGATTACAAAAAAATATTACTACGACGGCGATGCCAGTCTCCTTCCCAGATCCATCTCGACTAAACAGGCTTTCATGAATGCAATGTCGCTCGATATAGCCATGGGAGGATCGACCAACACAGTGCTTCATCTTCTTGCAGTTGCCCATGAAGCCGGAGTGGACTTTAAAATGAAAGATATTGATGAGTTATCCCGTAAAATCCCGAATATCTGCAAAGTAGCCCCAAGCTCTCACTACCATCTTCAGGATGTTAACCGGGCAGGAGGCATACTCTCGATAATGGGTGAACTTGAACGAAACAAACTTATAGACAGCTCTGTAAGACGGATTGATTATAAAACATTGAATGAGGCAATATCAGATTGGGACATAATGGGAGCTCATACAAAACAGGAGGCATTTGAATTCTACCGGAGCGCACCATCAATGAAAAGAAATCTGGTGCTTGGGTCTCAGGGCACCATGTATGAAAGCCTTGATACCGACAGGGAAAAAGGCTGTATAAGGAATGTACAGAATGCATATAACAAAGAGGGAGGTCTGTCTGTCCTTTATGGTAACATCGCCAAAAAAGGTTGCATTTTAAAAACTGCAGGCATAGATCAGACTCTTTTTAATTTCAAAGGTCCCGCTGTTATTTTTGAATCGCAGGAAGACGCTGTTGAGGGAATCCTGAAAGGGAAAGTAAAAGCAGGAGATGCTGTCGTAATAAGGTATGAAGGGCCAAAAGGGGGTCCCGGAATGCAGGAGATGCTCTATCCAACCTCCTATCTGAAATCAAAGCTTCTTGATAAAAAATGTGCCCTTATTACTGATGGCCGGTTTTCAGGAGGGACGTCAGGCCTGTCTATAGGGCACTTATCTCCTGAAGCAGCAGCAGCAGGTGATATTGCCCTTATAAAAGATGGCGATCAGATCGAAATTAATGTCACGGATCGCACCATTAATGTTTTATTGTCTGATAATGAACTTTCTTCCAGACGCAGGGAAGAGGAAGCCAAAGGGGTCAGGGCTTTTAAGCCTGCTTTGAGAAACAGGGTAATTCCTCCTTCACTGAAAGCTTATGCATCAATGGTCAGCTCAGCAGATCTTGGAGCTGTAAGGATAATATAAAGGCGAAAGGCGAAAGGCGAAAGGCAAAAGAAAAAAGGCAAAAGAAAAAAGATAAAGTAAACTTTTGGCAAAAGATATATGAAGAAAGAAAAAGAGACAGTTTCAGCAGTCGATAAAAAGGCTGACGATGAAATGATTACCGGGGCTGAAGCTTTGCTGAGAAGCTTATTGGAAGAAGGGGTTGATACGGTTTTCGGATATCCAGGAGGTGCCATCATGCCGGTTTATGATAAGCTGCTTGATTACGACAAAAAATTAAACCATTTCCTGGCACGTCATGAACAGGGAGCAGCTCATGCCGCGCAGGCATATGCAATGGTTACCGGGAAAACCGGCGTATGCTTCGCAACATCCGGACCCGGCGCAACAAATCTGATTACAGGAATAGCCAATGCCTTTCTTGACTCTGTTCCTGTGGTATTTATTACCGCCCAGGTTGTATCAAGCCTGATTGGCACAGATGCTTTTCAGGAGACCGACATCCTGGGAGTCTCGATGCCGGTTACAAAATGGAATCTTCAGGTGATAAAACCTCAGGATATTCCTGATGCCATAGCACGTGCCTTCTATATTGCAAAATCCGGACGTCCGGGCCCTGTCCTTATCGACATTTCAAAGGATGCTCAGATTGAAAAACTGAAATACAGATATAAGAAATGCAATTACATCAGGAGCTATAATCCCAGTATCCCGCTGCATATGAAGTCTATTGAATCAGCTGTAATAATGATTAATCATGCAGAAAAACCACTTATACTTGCCGGCCACGGAGTACTTATCTCCGGGGCAGAAAATGAGCTTTTAAAGTTTGCTGAAAAGACCGGAATCCCGGTAGCATTAACGCTTATGGGATTATCTGCTTTCCCTTCCGGACACAGGCTTTATGCCGGGTTTCTCGGAATG
>CAYPKL010000101.1:0-20357 GCA_964411285.1 uncultured Rikenellaceae bacterium | reverse complement strand
GCCACCCAGTTCAGCCGCAATGCCATCTTTTCAGGGATGATGCCGTCGGCTATTGCTGCCATATTGCCGGAATTATGGGTGGATGATGATGAAGAAGAGGGAAAGAATAATTATGAGGAGGATCTTTTCAAATATCAGCTTACCCGCAAAGGATATAAATACAAATGGTCGTATAATAAGATAAGCAGTAACATGGAAGGCCGGAGAGTAAATGAAAGGGTAAAACAGCTGCTTGATAATGATATAAATATTCTTGTCTATAACTTTGTGGATATGCTTTCACATGCGAGAACCGAAATCGGACTGATACGTGATCTTGCAAATGATGAAAGAGCGTACCGCAGTCTGACAAGGTCGTGGTTCGTGCATTCCCCTTTATTCGAACTATTGATAACACTTTCTTCACAACCCGTAAGAATAATTTTCAGTACCGACCATGGTACAATAAGAGTGCAGAATCCTAAAAAAGTTGTTGGCGACAGAAAAACCTCTGCAAATCTGAGGTACAAGATGGGAAGGAATCTCGATTATAACCCCAGGGATGTATTTGAATTAAAATACCCCGAAAAAGCTGGCTTGCCAAAAACCAATATTACTTCAAAATATATTTTTGCACTTAACAAAGACTATCTGGTCTACGCGAATAATTTTAACTATTACGCAGGTTATTATAAGGATACATTTCAGCACGGAGGAATTTCAATGCAGGAAATTATGCTTCCTGTTGCCTGCCTGGAACCTGTCTCCTGATACCGGGTGAGTATAAATGAAAATACTGATTGAAGATAAGAGGCATCTGCGGTCTGCGGCAAAAAGGCTCATTGAACATGCCGGGCCAAAAAGAATACTTGCTTTTTATGGCCCGATGGGTGCAGGTAAGACCACAATCATTAAGGCAATCTGTAAAGCGCTTGGTGCAAACGATCTTGTAGGCAGTCCCACATTTACACTGGTCAATGAGTATAAGACAAAAGCCGGTGAATTTTTATACCATATTGATTTTTACAGGATAAAAAAGAAAGACGAAGTCTACGACTTTGGAATTGAAGAATATTTCTCAAGCGGGGCCTATTGCCTTCTGGAATGGCCGGAACTGATTGAGGATATTCTTCCGCCTGACACGATAAGGATCAAGATTACAGTAGGAGAAAATGAACAGAGGATTCTTGATATCCCTTAAAATGATCTTATTTTGCTCCTGTCTTCCAATTTTTATAACTTTGAGAAAATAACCCTTTTTCAAAATGAACGATAAAGGTAAAAGCGGAAACATCAGTTTTGGCAATGCGGCTTTTATGCCAAAAGAAGAACAGCTCGAAACTGTTGTGAAACATAAGCGCATTTCTGTTGGAATCCCCAGCGATAAAAAAAATGATGAGAAAAGGGTTGCCCTTACTCCCGAAGCGGTAAATATTCTGGTAGAAAATGATAATGAAGTTATTGTACAGAAAGGTGCAGGTACAGGTGCCAATTATTCCGACAAGGATTACAGCGACAATGGGGCAATTATGACTGACTCTCCTGCAAGAGTATTCAGTGCAGATGCTGTTATAAAGGTAGCTCCGTTTACACTGCAGGATATTGATTATCTTAAAGGTAACCAGTTAGTTATGTCGTTCCTTAATGTTCTGAAAATGAGTGAGGAGACTCTGGGAAAACTTTTACGTAAAAAGGTCACTGCAATTGCGCTGGAAAAGATCAGGGACAATAACGGGGTTATGCCGGTTATGGAGTCGATGAGTGAGATTAGCGGAGTGACCTCTATTCTTATTGCTTCTGATTATTTAAGTAATCACCATGGAGGGAAAGGTGTCCTTCTTGGAGGTATAACAGGAGTTACTCCTACAGAAGTTATTATTATAGGAGCCAATACAGCGGGTGAATATGCTGCCCGTGCGGCTATTGGTCTCGGTTCGCAGGTTAAAATATTTGATCCGTCGCTTCAGAATCTCAGGAGATTCCAGAATCTCGTAGGCCAGCGCCTTCAGACTTCGGTTTTTCATCCCCAGGTTCTGAAGAAAGCCCTTAAATCAGCCGATGTACTTATAGGCGCCATTGAACTTGAGGATCTTCGCCCCTGGTACTATATTACTGAAGATATGGTGAAAAGCATGAAAAAAGGAGCAGTTATTATCGACCTGAGCATAGACCGTGGCGGATGTATTGAAACAACCGAATGCCGGGCACTTCGCGATCCGGTATATGAAAAACACGGGGTTGTGCATTTTTCTGCATGGAACCTTCCTTCAAGAGTAGCACGTACGGCATCAATAGCACTAAGCAATATCTTTAATCCTCTGTTCCAAAATATAGCTGAAGCCGGAGGAATAACCCAGCTTCTGAAGAGAGATCCGGGACTGAGGAATGGAGTTTATCTTTTTAACGGTATTCTTACCAACGAAACTTTAGCACAAAAATTCGGAGCGATTTCAAAGGACCTGGATCTGCTGATCTCAGCCTTCTGAAGCCTTTTGGCTAAATTGAATATCCTCGCAGCAAGCTGCTTATTTCAATCCTGAAATAAACATTATCTTTGTTCAATTTTAATAATAAAGAATTCCTATTTCAACAGTCATGAAGAATTTTAAAAGGTATCTCGTTACCTCAGCTCTTCCATACGCAAATGGTCCGCTCCATATAGGACATCTTGCAGGAGTCTATGTTCCTTCCGATATATATACAAGATACCTCAGGTTAAGGGGAGCCGATGTCATTTCAATCTGCGGCTCCGATGAGCATGGCGTGCCGATAACTCTTAAAGCACGAAATGAAGGCATTACACCGCAGGAGGTTGTCGACAGATATCACTCACTTAATAAAAAAGCTTTTGAGGATTTTGGAATTTCCTTTGACATCTATTCCAGGACTTCAAACAAGGTACATTATGATACTGCTTCAGAGTTCTTCCTTAATCTTTACAATAAAGGAGAATTTACTGAAAAAGCTTCGGAACAATACTATGATGAAGAGGCAGGTTGTTTCCTTGCCGACAGATATATAATGGGAACCTGCCCGCAGTGCGGAAAAGAGAATGCTTACGGCGACCAGTGTGAAAAATGCGGTACATCTCTTAGCCCGGAAGAACTGATAAATCCGCATTCAACCATCAGCGGAAGCAAACCGGTTCTGCGGGAAACCCTCCATTGGTATCTCCCGCTTGACAAGTATGAAGGGTGGCTGAAAAAATGGATACTGGAAGATCATAAAGAATGGAAAACAAATGTTTACGGACAATGTAAATCATGGATTGATCAGGGATTGCAGCCAAGAGCTGTGAGCCGCGACCTGGACTGGGGTGTTCCCCTTCCTCTTGAAGGGGCAAAAGGAAAGGTGCTATACGTCTGGTTTGACGCCCCTATTGGATATATATCTGCAACAAAAGAGCTTACCCCCGACTGGGAAAAATACTGGAAGGATCCTGATACAAAAATGGTCCATTTTATCGGGAAGGATAATATTGTCTTCCATTGTATAATATTTCCTGTAATGCTTAAAGCTGAAGGATCTTTCATTCTTCCTGAAAATGTTCCGGCAAATGAGTTCCTGAATCTGGAAAATGACAAGATATCAACTTCACGCAACTGGGCGGTCTGGCTTCATGAATATCTTGAGGAGTTTCCAGGGAAACAGGATGTTTTAAGATATACACTTTGCTCAAATGCTCCTGAAACAAAAGATAATGACTTTACCTGGAAAGATTTCCAGGCTCGCAATAATAATGAGCTGGTAGCCATTCTTGGAAATTTTGTCAACAGGACGCTTGTGCTGACAAATAATTATTTTGACGGGAATGTTCCTGCCAGAGGAATAACCAACGAATATGAAGAGGGCGTTCTTGCGGAAATCTCCCGGATCAGGGAAAATGTAGAATCTAACCTTGAATTATTCAGGTTCCGTGAGTCTTTGAAAGAGGCTATGAATCTTGCAAGGCTTGGGAACAAGTATCTTGCTGATGCCGAACCATGGAAAATTTATAAAAGTGATCCGGAAAAGGTCAAAACCATCATAAATATTGCTCTGCAGATAACTGCCAATCTTACAATTGTACTGGAACCCTTTCTGCCATTCTCAATGAAAAAGTTAAGAGCATTGCTTAATTGTGATAATTTTACATGGTCCGATGCCGGTCGTATTAATCTTTTGCCTGCGGATCATAAAATAAACAAGCCAGTCCTTCTGTTTGAAAAAATTGAAGATGATATAATAGAGAAACAGGTAAAAAAACTTCAGGCATCAAAAAAAGCCAATGAAGCATCATCCACAACAGTTGTTTCTTCAAAAGATCCTGTAACTTTTGACCTGTTTTCGAAAGTAGATATAAGGACTGCTACTGTCCTTGAAGCGGAAAAAGTGCCCCGGACAACCAAGCTGCTTAAGCTTAAAATAGATACAGGGATTGATATCCGTACTATTGTTTCCGGTATAGCGGAGTATTATCTGCCTGAAACGCTTATAGGAAGGCAGATTTCAATAGTTGCCAATCTTGAACCCAGGAATATCAAAGGAATAGAATCGAAGGGAATGATCCTTATGGCGGAAGACAGGGATGGTAAACTGGCAATTGTTTCACCTGCCGAAAAAGTCGCAAACGGGAGTATGATTAAATAGGTTTCTTTTTTGAGATCCAGACACCAGGGAATTTGCCGGAAAGGCTGTCTTTTTTTGCAAGAGCTGTTTCCATATTATTGCATTTCATGGCATTTACCCTGAAAAATCCGTTAGAAGCTTCGATTATCTCCGGGTCAAATCCCACTTTTTTCAGCTCATTTATGTGAGAAAGAGCATTTTCCTCTGATTTAAAACTGCCTGTAATGATATAATATGTTCCTTCCCGGGTAGTTGGCGCCGGAGGAGGATTTTCCGGCACCAGTTCAGCCGGTTTGGCAGCAATAATATCGTCAGTGGATTTGGCTGATATTTCTCCTTTAATTTCTGATTTCGACATCAGATCGCTGTCTATCGCTTCCCTGTTATTTTCAAATTCAGCCGTTACAAGTGGATTCAAAGTAATTGATTCTACTCTTGCTTTTTCATTTAACTGAGTTTTCAAAGGGACAATTACAAGCAGGGCAAGAATGGGAATCATTACTGCGGCCCTGACCAGATTTTTCCTGAAAGATGATCTCTTTATCTGATCTTTATCAATATGTCTTACAATACGTTTCCTGACATCGTATTCCCGGTAATGACGCATTTGAAATGATTCAAGGCCGAATGAATCGAGATAATAATTAATATTTGATTCTGGCTCAAACTGAATATTGCATTCCTGATTATATGAAAAAGTGCCAAGATGGTCAAATACCACGTTTTCACCTTTTGTCAGGGTCTCTGTCAGATTTGTTACAAACTCCTCGACCGTTTTGCGTGCATTACCATAATTCAATCCGGTTGCCTGTGAAATTCTGCTCACCAGTAATCCGTCGTTATGGCTCAGGTTTTTGTTAAATGAGATTTTTTTGACAGGAGGGATAAAGGTCCCTGTACTTCTGTCGATCCGGGCAGGTGAATAGTTGCCGATGAATCCCCCGAAGCCTGGAATTATTACACAGTCGTAGCCGAAAAGTAACTCTCTTATAAAAGCCTTGATGTCCAAAATTTCTTATTTCAACAGCGATAAAATTAAAACTAATCCTACTCTCTTTCCTAAGAAAATGGGGGCATATTATTAACACTGTTATGAACCGGTCCCGGTAATATCAAAAGGTTATACAGGAAGTGTTTATTCAAAGAAGGTTACGTCCCGACCCTTTTAAAAAAATAGTATCTTCGTAATCTTAAAATTCCATTTCCTATGCGTGAAATTCAAATGGTTGATCTGAAAGCCCAGTATGATAATATCAAAACTGAAATAGACAGGGCTATTCAGGATGTCCTGGATTCAACTGCGTTTATCAAGGGCCCTGAAGTCATGCTTTTTGAGGAAGAGCTTAGAAAATATATGGGAACCGGTCATGTTATATCCTGTGCCAATGGAACTGATGCCCTTCAGATAGCAATGATGGCGCTGGGACTGAAACCGGGGGATGAAGTTATCACAACGAATTTTACATTCATTGCAACGATTGAAGTTGTTGCCCTTCTGGGATTAAAACCGGTAATTGTCGATCCTGATCCGGAAAACTTCAATATTTCTCCAGTGGGAATTAAAAAAGCCGTCACTTCAAAGACAAAGGCAATAGTACCGGTTCATTTGTTCGGTCAGTGTTCAGATATGGAGAATATTATGAAGATAGCCGGGGAATACAACCTTTTAGTCATAGAAGACGCAGCCCAGGCTACCGGTGCTGACTATTTTTTTCAGGATGGTAAAGTCATGAAAGCAGGAACGATAGGGAATATTGGTACTACATCCTTTTTCCCTTCAAAGAATCTTGGATGCTACGGAGACGGAGGAGCATTGTACACCTATAATGAGGATCTTGCAAAAAAGATAAGAAGCATTGCTAACCATGGTATGAAAGTCCGCTATCATTATAATGATATCGGGATCAATTCAAGACTTGACACAATACAGGCTGCAATATTAAGAATCAAGCTAAAATATCTTGATCAGTACAATAAAGCCAGAAAATGTGCTGCGGATTTCTATGATGAGGCATTTGCAGAATGTGCGGCAATTTCCACCCCTGTGAGGAGCAGCTATTCATCTCATATATTTCATCAGTACACAATCAGAATACTAAACGGGAAAAGGGATGATCTGAAAAAGCACCTTAATGAAAGACATATTCCTGCAATGATATATTATCCCGGACCTCTTCATATGCAGGAAGCTTATCGTTATCTTGGCTATATGGAATCTGATTTCCCTGTTACTAATTCTCTGTGCAAAGAGGTTATCTCGCTTCCAATTCATCCTGAAATTGAACGGGATCAGCTTAATTATATCACACAGAATATTTTGGAATTCTTTGAAAAATAATAAAATAATGGAAAAAGAATATTATGCCCATGATACAGCTGTTGTTGACCAGGGTTGTTTTATTGGTAATGGAACAAAAATCTGGCACTTCAGCCACATTATGTCAGGTTCCGAAATTGGGGAAAACTGCAATATCGGTCAGAACGTGGTTATTTCTCCGGGAGTAAAGCTTGGAAGAAATGTTAAGGTGCAGAACAATATTTCGGTTTATACAGGTGTTATCTGTGAGGATGACGTATTTCTTGGACCGTCGATGGTTTTCACAAATATTATTAATCCAAGAAGTGCAATTATAAGGAGGGACAGCTATATTCAGACAATTGTGGAAAAGGGTGCAACTATTGGAGCAAACGCAACTATAATCTGTGGAAACAGGATAGGAAGGTATTCTTTTATCGGAGCCGGATCTGTAGTTACCAAAGATGTTAAGCCTTATGCGCTTGTAATAGGCAATCCCGCAAAACAAACAGGCTGGATGAGTGAATATGGACACAGACTGACCTTTAACGAAGAGGGAATCGCTGTCTGCCCCGAAAGCAGGGAAAAATACGTTATTAAAGATGGCACTGTTTCAAAAATTATCAGTTAGTTTCAGGCACCTCCCAAAACAAAAACCCTAATGGAAACATCTCCTAAAAACTTTGGCCTGATTGGTGTGGCAGGATATATTGCTGTCAGGCATCTGAGGGCCATAAAGGATACCGGGAATAACCTCCTCGCAAGCCTCGATAAATTTGACAGTGTAGGTCTTCTGGACGGATTTTTTCCCCATAGTGACTTTTTTGTTGAATTTGAAAGATTTGACAGGCACTTTGATAAGCTTAAAAGGACCGGTACAAAAATTGACTATGTTAGTATATGTTCACCGAATTATCTGCATGATTCCCATATAAGATTTGCCCTCAGGCATCAGGCAAATGCTATTTGTGAGAAACCTATAGTCCTGAATCCATGGAATATAGATGCGCTGCAGGAAATAGAGAATGAGACAGGTCGTAAAATATTCACCGTGCTTCAGTTACGCCTTCACCCAAAAATAATGGAGCTGAAGGAAAAGATAAAGAACGGGCCGAAAGATAAAATTTATGATATCGATCTTTCTTATATAACAAGCCGCGGAAACTGGTATTATATATCCTGGAAGGGAGATATTCAGAAGTCGGGCGGGGTGGCAACAAATATCGGCATTCACTTCTTTGATATGCTGAGCTGGATTTTTGGTGATACTACGAAAAGTATTGTCCATATTTCCGAACCAGATAAGGCAGCCGGTTATCTTGAACTTGAAAATGCCAGGGTAAGATGGCTTCTCAGTATTGACTATAACGATCTGCCGGATTTTGTAAAAGAATCAGGTAAAAGGACTTACAGGTCAGTAAAAATAGAAGGAGAGGAGATTGAATTCAGCGAGGGATTTGGAGAACTTCATACACAAACCTACAAGGAAATACTTGAAGGAAAAGGATTCGGCCTTATTGACGCCCGACAGTCAGTTAATACAGCTTTTACGATCAGAAACTCAAAACCGGTGGGACTTGTAGGAGAATATCATCCATTATTAAAACAAAATGGCTATTAACATGTACAACAAACTTGTAAAAAAAGAGACACGGCTTTCCCTTATAGGTCTTGGATACGTTGGTCTGCCTATTGCCCTGGAATTTGCAAAAAAAATTAAGGTCGTAGGATTTGATATTAAACCTGAAAGGATTGAACTGATGAAAAAAGGTATCGATCCCAGCAATGAGCTTAAATCAGAAGCTTTCAGAGATACAGATATTCTGTTTACCAGCGATCCCGGGGAACTTAAGAAAGCATCTTTTCACATCATCGCAGTACCTACTCCCACAAATATTTATAACCTCCCTGATCTTACTCCTGTCCTGAAAGCTACAGAGACTGTTGGCAGGATATTAAAAAAGGGCGATTATGTTGTTTATGAATCGACAGTCTACCCCGGATGTACTGAAGAAGATTGTGTGCCGGTTCTTGAAAGATTTTCAAAACTCAAATTTGGCAGGGATTTCAAAGTTGGTTTCTCCCCTGAAAGAATAAACCCTGGCGATCAGAACCATACTCTTACCAAGATAGTTAAAGTTACAAGCGGTTGTGATGCAGAATCAGCTGAGAATATTGCCAGAGTCTATGAGCTTATTATTCAGGCCGGAGTTTACAGGGCAAGTTCAATAAAAGTTGCCGAATCGGCCAAAATAATCGAGAATACCCAGAGGGATATCAATATTGCTTTTATGAATGAGCTTTCAATAATCTTTAACCGTCTGGGAGTTAACACCTTTGAGGTTCTTGAGGCAGCGGGAACTAAATGGAATTTCCTTAAGTTCTATCCGGGACTAGTTGGTGGACACTGCATCGGCGTCGACCCTTATTACCTCTCCTTCAAAGCTAAATCGCTGGGTTATCATCCTCAGATGATTGATTCAGGGCGTTACACAAATGATTGTATGGGAAGGTATATCGGACGTCAGACCGTAAAAAGAATAATTGCGGCAGATAAGAATCCTAATCATTCTAAAGTACTGATGATGGGAATTACATTTAAGGAAGACGTTACAGATATAAGAAATTCGAAAGTTGTAGATGTTATAAAGGAAATGGCTGATTTTGGTGTAACCGTTGATATAATAGATCCAAGTGCCAGCGCACATGAGGTTAAAGAGGAATACGGACTGGAGATTAAGAGAAAACCTGCAGGTAAATATGATGCAGTCATTCTTGCCGTCAGCCATAAGGAGTACCTGAATCTTGATGAAAACTATTTCACTGCTCTCCTGAATAAGGATGGGATTGTAGTGGATGTCAAAGGTGTTCTTCGCGGAAAAATTACAAAACATACATACTGGAGCCTTTAATGAAAAAGAAAATACTAGTTACCGGTGGAACAGGCTATATAGGTTCTCATACGGCAGTTGAACTGATTAATGAAGGATTTGAAGTAACCATTATCGATAACCTTTATAATTCGGAAGCGGAAGTGATTGACCGCATTGAACAGATTTCGGGGGTAAGGCCTGAGCTGAATGTTTTTGATTTATGCGACAGGGAGAAGTTGAGCCTGTTCTTTGAAAAGAATAATAACGTTGATGCAATAATTCATTTTGCAGCATATAAGGCAGTTGGTGAATCTGTGCATAAGCCTCTTGATTATTACAGAAATAATCTTTTATCCCTGGTCAACCTCCTGGACTCCATGAAGCTTTATGGTATTCCGAACCTGGTTTTTTCTTCATCCTGCACTGTTTACGGACAACCTGAAAAATTGCCGGTTTCAGAAAGTGCCCCATTACAACCTGCAATATCTCCTTATGGAAACACAAAGCAAATAGGTGAAGAGATAATAAGGGACACCGCTGCAGCTGAAAAAAATATCAGGGCAATTTTGCTCAGATACTTTAATCCCATCGGGGCCCATCCTTCTTCTCTTATCGGGGAACTGCCAAGGGGTGTACCTGAAAACCTTGTCCCTTATATTACCCAGACCGCTTATGGACTTAGAGAAGAACTGAAAGTGTTTGGCGATGACTATGATACACCGGATGGATCATGCATCAGGGATTATCTTCATGTGGTTGACCTTGCAAAAGCACATGTAACGTCTGTAAAAAGGCTTATTGGCAATAAAAACAGATCAAATTACGAGATCTTTAACCTCGGAACAGGTACCGGAGTATCAGTTCTTGAAGCTATAAAATCATTTGAAAGAGCAACCGGGGTAAAAGTAAAATATAAAATAACTGACCGCAGGGCAGGAGATATTGAAAAAATCTGGGCCGATCCCACATATGCAAACAGAGAACTCGGCTGGAAAACAATGAGTTCGCTCGACGAATCAATGAAAACTGCCTGGGAGTGGGAGAAATATATCAGAAAAAAAAATAAATGATGAAGAAGGAAAAGACTATTCTGGTTACCGGTGGAGCAGGATTTATCGGATCACATGTTGTAAGGCGATTTGTAAATAAATATCCTGATTACATGATTATCAATGCTGATAAGCTCACTTATGCAGGCAATCTTGATAATCTGACTGATATCGAAAAAAAAGAAAATTACTCCTTTGAAAAGGTTGATATCGTAAATAAGCTGGCTGTGGCTGACCTTTTCAGTAAATATGCTTTTGACGGAGTTGTTCATCTGGCTGCTGAATCACATGTCGACAGATCAATTTCCCACCCCGATGAATTTGTTCTGACAAATATAGTAGGTACAGTGAATCTTCTGAATGCTGCCCTGAACAGCTGGAAAGACCATTTTGAAGATAAATTGTTCTACCACATCTCTACTGATGAAGTATTTGGTTCTCTTGGAAAAGAAGGAATGTTTACAGAGACCACTCCTTATGATCCGAGAAGTCCGTATTCGGCATCCAAGGCAAGTTCCGATCACCTGGTCAGGGCTTATGGGCATACCTTCGGCATGCCTGTGATCATTTCCAATTGTTCCAATAATTATGGCCCAAACCAGTTCCCTGAAAAGTTAATCCCTCTTGCAATAAATAATATCAAAAACAGCAAGCCTGTACCTGTGTATGGTAAAGGAGAAAATATCCGCGACTGGTTATATGTCGAAGATCACGCATCGGCTATTGATCTGATTTTCCACAAAGGGAAAACAGGGGAAACGTACAATATCGGAGGCAACAATGAATGGAAAAACATAGATCTGATCAAGCTTCTGTGCAGGATAATGGACAATAAACTTAACAGGTCCGCCGGCAGTTCCGAAAATCTTATAACTTATGTGAAAGACAGACCCGGACATGATCTTCGCTATGCAATTGACTCATCAAAACTTCAACATGAACTGGGATGGTCGCCTATTCCCGAATTTTCCACAGGACTTGAAAAAACAGTAGACTGGTATCTGGTGAATAAAAGATGGCTTGAAAGAGTTTTGTCGGGCGACTATGAAAAATATTACGAACAGATGTATTCCGGAAGATAGAATTATCTAGCTTTTTATCCTTTGCAGGCGTTGGATAAGTTCATCTCCAAGAGCGCTTTTCTGCTTCATATGTTCTTGTATTGCAGCAACAACACTGTTTGAGTTGAAATCTCCCCGTACCTGCTCGAAGTCAAGTTTTTTTATTTCTTCGCCTCCATCAATGCCGAAACCGGTCATTGACGAAAGATTAAATTCTTTCCTTGCATCTTCATACAGCATTTTATCAAGTGCTATAACACTTTTTTTCCAGTTTTCAACAACCTTTACAGCATCTTCAGCTGTGAATTCATTAACACTCTTCCCTGCTTCATCCTCTATTCTTTCGCACGACCATGTCCACTCCCAGTCGTAATATGACTTGTGCATTTTTCTGAATTCTTCAGCAACAGCTTCAATGGAATTTATCCTATCCGACTCAATGTCATCAAGCAGCCTGCTGACAACTTTTTTGGGTGCGATTAACCCAGCCATGTCGACCCATTCACCTTTGCCTGTTTGATGATCGGGAGTAAGCCTTTTCTGCAATTCGGCGTTATTTCTGAAGTTAATTTTCTCAAGCCTTTTAATAAGTGAGTTCCCCAGGAACTTGTTAATTCCGGTCTGATAAAGTTCTATACCACGTTCAAGTGATGCTCCATTAATCATCATATTATTGTAGGAATATGATCCGGAAACTGACCCGGAAACCGATTTGAGTTTTTTTAACAGATCGCGGCCTTCGAACATCTTCCTGATTGTGTATGGACTCAGGAGATTGAAATTTACCTGATCGAGTTTTACCGGGTCTTTTCTCCTGTCGCGTACAGGCCATTTTTGTGCATCTCTTATGGTTCCCACGCTTCTTAGATTAATACCGGGAACAAGGATACTTTCATCATTACTTTCGATAAGATAGGAGAAAGGAAGGGAAGAGGTGTCCATGTTTTTATAATGTCTGCCCATTACCAGGGTGTAAGGCCCAATACGGGCAGGCCACAGGACATAAGAATCGCTTGTTGTCTTTGACCCTCTTTCCATTATTCCCTGATGAATGGGGCCAAGCTTATACATATGATTGCTCTGGTTCGAACCGCTTCCGGCATTCATAAAGGAAAAAATGCCGGCGATCAGAAGTGTCGACTTATGATGAGTAACTGTGTATGGGCCTGCAAATATTGAACATGCTTCACCATGATAACCGCCGCAATTGGCAAAGAACAGAGAGTTTTCGGCAGAATAGTGTTTCCCAAGCACACATCCCTGTCCAATAAAACATTTGTCAATCAGGGTCGATTCAGTCACGATTGATCCGGAACAGACAATAAAATGTTCCATAATTACACCCGGACCAATATTTACGGGATCTTCTTTAGTGCTGTTAACGGAGCCTTCGTGAAGGCTGATAATTCCTTCAACATGGCTGAATGGTCCGAATCTTACATTCGTGATCTTCTGGCAGTTAATAATATGTGAACCCTGACCAATAGTTCCTGAATCGGAACTAACTGATCCGGAATATTCATCAACCATCTGCTCAATCTTGTTAACAGCTTTAATACGATGCCTGTAAAGGGCTATAATATATGCCTGATGAGCCGACAGCTTGTCCCATATTTTAACCGAGCGGGCCCCTGTTTCATTTAGCACTGCAACCTCTGTTCCGTTCCCGAAAGATGAAAGTCCTTCAGTGTTGATCTTTCCGCAATTCTTAATGATGACATTTTCGCCGATCCGGTAATTTGCAATATAATCACCGATATTATTGATTAGCACATTGGAACCAACAATACAATTATGAATTGCGGCATTATAGATACCACACCTGTATGTTATTCCTGCTTTATCAGAGAATGATTCTCTAAATGCGCCAAGCTTTATTTCACCTGAAAAAGTGACATTGATGCACCGTGACGGATCAAACTCATCTTTTACCAGAACTTTAGACCATTCATTACAGACACAGCCATTAATAAGAAGTTTCTTAATCTCTCCGGCGGTGAGATTTCTGTATTTTTCCTGCGGCTTCATCTTTTCAGTATTAAAAATTCTATTCAACAGTCACCGATTTAGCCAGATTCCTTGGCATATCGACATTGCAGCCACGCAGAACGGCAATATGGTACGATAAAAGCTGTAACGGAATTACTGCAAGAAGACCTGAAAACGCCGGAAGTGTTTCCGGAACCTCCAGAACATAGTCTGCCATTTTTCTTATTATTTCATCACCCTCCGTGACTATTGCAATTACATTACCCTTTCGTGCTTTGATTTCCTGAATATTGCTGATTATTTTCTCATAAGTATCATCTTTTGTTGCAACAACTACAACTGGCATATTCTCATCTATCAGGGCTATCGGGCCGTGTTTCATTTCAGCAGCCGGGTAACCTTCGGCATGGATATATGATATTTCCTTTAACTTTAATGCTCCCTCAAGCGCTACAGGGAACAGATACCCCCTGCCCAGGTAAAGGGCATTGTGTGTATTCTTATAAATTCCCGCAAGATTTAATGCCTGATCATTGACTTTAAGCGTATTTTCAATTTTCCCGGGAATTGCGACCAGCTCTGTGATAAGCTCTTTATATTTTTCTAAAGTAATAACTCCTTTAAGATATCCGATTTCAAATGCCATCATTGCCAGGACAGTGACCTGCGTGGTAAAAGCTTTTGTTGAGGCTACACCGATTTCCGGACCTGCATGAGTGTAAACACCGGCATCAGTCTCCCGTGGAATGCTTGAACCTACAACGTTGCAGATTCCTATTACTTTTGCTCCCCGTTCTTTAGCAATTTTAACGGCTGCCAGGGTATCAGCTGTCTCGCCGCTCTGGCTTATTGCAATAACAATATCACCCTTCTTGATTATCGGATCGCGGTATCTGAATTCAGATGCATATTCCACCTCAACCGGGATCCTCGTATATTCCTCAAAAATGTATTCACCAAGCAGGCCTGCATGCCATGATGTTCCGCAGCCGACGATAATAATCTTTTCCGATTGGGATATAGTTTCAAGTACATTGTGCAGGCCTCCGAGCATGATCCCGGTATGATCCGGCAGAACTCTTCCCCTGAATGTATCATGTATTGCCCTTGGCTGTTCAAATATCTCTTTAAGCATAAAGTGAGGAAACCCTTCTTTATCTATCTCCCCCATTTTGAGATCGACTTCCTTAACTTCCGGTTCAAATTTCCCGGGCCGGGTCGTCTTCAGGATAAGTTCATCTTTCTTTATTATTGCAATATCATCATCTTTCAGGTAAATAACACGCTGGGTATATTCAACAATTGGTGTTGCATCGGAGGCGATAAAACTTTCTCCCTCGCCAACGCCAATCACCAGCGGGCTTCCTTTTTTTGCAGCAAACAGCCTGTCGGGTTCCTTTGTACAAATAATTACAAGACCATAAGCTCCTTCCACCTTATTCAGGGCAAGTGTTATCGCCTGCTCTGCAGTAAGATCTCCTTCAAGGTAAAGATGTTCTATCAGATTTGCCAGTACTTCAGTGTCTGTCTGGCTGGTGAAATTTATCCCGCGTCCCTCCAGATGACGCTTGATGCGGGCGTAGTTCTCAATGATGCCGTTATGGACAACGACGAAATTACCTTTGTACGAAATCTGGGGATGGGCGTTAAGCTCATTGGGTTCTCCATGTGTTGCCCATCTTGTATGACCCATTCCAATTGATCCGTCAAGATCTGATTTTTCAATCATTTCCTCCAGATCCTTTACCCGGCCCTTGCACTTGAAGATTTTTGTCCCGCCATTTACAATTGCCAGGCCTGCTGAATCATAGCCGCGGTATTCGAGACGCTTTAACCCATTTATTATTACTTCGCGGGCAGGTCTGGATCCAATATAACCAACTATTCCACACATAATTTATCGATTTAAAACACGTAAATTCTAATCAGCGTGCATCATACAAGATAAAATCCGAAGTCAATTTTCCGGATTTAACATCTGAAATACTAATTGAATAATGAACAGTAAAAGATGAAAGATATTGTGGAATTACAGCAGATTTTGAGGGATAAGGGGAAATCAGGATAAGATTTTGTCGTAGAAATCATTATAGGCATCAATGTAACCCGATTCATCCTGATAATTCAGTACCGGTTTATTTATTGTTTTTACATGCTTTAGTAATTCCGGATTGATTTCTTCACTTCCTATTATAATTGCATCTGAGTATTTTATTGCCAGCTTTGAAACATTTATGAAATCAGGGTTCTTAACCAGTTTCAGATTTTCGCCGTCAATCCCGTCAAACCTCAATTTATCAGCGAATGTTGTCCTGAATGGTGTTTCAAAATCATTATCATAAACAGAGTATACAATTTTGTAATTATGAAATAAAGGATCATCCGTATAGATG
Source organism: uncultured Rikenellaceae bacterium (assembly GCA_964411285.1). Taxonomy (GTDB): domain Bacteria; phylum Bacteroidota; class Bacteroidia; order Bacteroidales; family VadinHA17; genus LD21. The sequence goes on along the minus strand of CAYPKL010000101.1, from coordinate 4,109 downwards.
CTTCGCAGATACACAGGTACAAGTGAGGCCATCCAGCCGTGGCAATGAACAATATCGGGTGCCCAGCGCAGCTTTTTTACAGTTTCAATAACACCCCTTGCAAAAAACAACGCTCTTTCATCATTATCCTCAAATTCTTTTCCCGAAGTGTCGGCAACTGTATGTTTTCGCTGGAAATAATCATCATTATCAATAAAATACACCTGCATCCTGGCGGATTGTATTGAGGCTACTTTAATAATTAAGGGATGGTCGGTATCATCAATAATAAGATTCATACCGGAGAGCCTTATCACTTCGTGCAATTGATTTCTCCTCTCATTTATGCTTCCATAGCGAGGCATAAAAGTACGTATCTCTTTTCCTCTTTCCTGAATGCCCTGTGGGAGATACCTTCCTATCCTTGATAATTTTGTTTCACCTAAATATGGAGTGATCTCTTGTGAGATGAATAAAACCTTTTTGCTTTCCATTTACCTGCCTCAATATACCATTCCGTACCAAGGTGCAAAGATACTAATAAAAATTGATTAAATTATCAATACTCACCTTCACGGGAAAGAGCCGGAATACTTTTTCTTTAGTTAATAGGATGAAAATGTCTGTTTTTACATTAGGTTTGCTTAAAATTTTCAGTAAATGAAAGTAGTAAGTAAAGTTTCAGAACTTCAGGAATTAATCAGAAAAGCTCAACCGGCTCCTGTCGGTTTTGTTCCAACAATGGGAGCGCTGCATGACGGACATCTCTCCCTTGTAAAAAATGCAACCGGGCAGGCTTCATTGGTTGTCGTTAGCATTTATGTCAACCCGACACAGTTCAATGACAAGGAAGATCTAAGAAAATATCCCAGGAATATTCCTGAGGACCTGGGTATGCTGAAAAGTGTTTTAAGGAAAAATGATATTGTATTCACCCCCGATGATCATGAAATTTATCCTGCTGAAGATACAAGAGTATTCAGCTTTGGTAATCTTGACAAGGTTATGGAAGCGATGCACAGGCCAGGTCATTTTAATGGAGTTGCAAAAGTTGTAAGCAGGTTGTTTGAAATTGTGAAACCGGATATGGCATTCTTCGGACAAAAGGATTTTCAACAACTTGCAGTAATTAAGGAGCTTGTAAAACAGACAGGAGATAAGGTCAGGATAGTTGGATGCCCGATAGTCAGGGAGGAGGACGGACTTGCCATGAGCAGCAGAAACCGTCTTCTTTATCCTGGAATAAGAAAAAATGCAGGTGTTATTTTTAAAACCATTTCGAAAGCATCCAGGATGTTTAAGAAATGCAATATCGCGGAAATAAAGAAATATGTAGTTGAGACTATCGGAAGCACTGAAGGATTTGATGTGGAGTACTTTGAAATTGCCGACGATTCTGAACTTATTCCACTAGAAGACAAAACAGGAATAAGAAAAGAGAGGAGTTATTATGGATGCGTTGCCGTAAGGGCGGGAAAGGTAAGGCTTATAGATAATATTGAAATTCAATTGTAATCAATGAAAAGGATGATTAAATTTGCGCCATAAATAATTTCATCCTGATTAAAATGTTTATAGAAATACTAAAATCAAAAATACATAAAGTCACTGTAACTGAAGCTAATCTTCAGTATATAGGTAGTGTGTCGATTGATGAGGATTTGATGGATGCTTCCAATATTATTGAAAATGAAAAAGTCCAGGTTCTGAATGTCAATAACGGCGAAAGGCTCGAGACCTATGTTATCAAAGGGAAAAGGGGGTCTGGAGAGATCTGCCTCAACGGCCCAGCTGCCAGGAAAGTAGTAGTGGGAGATGTCGTTATTATAATGTCTTTTGCATCAATAGATTTTAATGAGGCAAAAAAATTCAGACCAAAAGTCATATTCCCGGATACAATTACAAATAAACTGATCTGAATTGAGAAAAAGCTTAATTCAAACTTTCAAGTTCCTTGCATTTCTTGTTATCGGGATCATTCTTTTATGGCTCGCGTTCCGTAATGTTGAGTTAAATAAGCTTCTTGACGGTTTAAAGGGCGCCGACTATAAATGGGTTCTGCTTTCCATCTTTTTCGGTTTTGTGGCTTACCTGAGCAGAGCAAGGCGCTGGATACTTCTTATAACACCGCTGGGTTATAAGCCGTCATTCATTAATACATTTAATTCATTGATGACAGGTTATCTGGCAAACCTTGCTTTACCAAGGGTTGGCGAAATTACCCGTTGCGTGGCACTTGGAAAAAAAGAAAATGTTCCTGTTGACCAGTTATTCGGCACTGTTGTTATAGAGCGTACGGTTGATTTGTTTTCACTCCTTTCAATAATGCTGGCCCTGATCATTCTGAGAGGAGAACAGATTAACCAGTTCCTTAAAGTAAGTATTTTCAAACCTCTTCAGGAAAAAGTGTTTTCACTTTTTGGATTTACCTGGATAATATGGTTAATCATTGTGATTTTATTTGTTTTGACTGTCGTATTAATGATCTGGCACAGGAAAAAACTAAGGAAAATAAGGTTCATCGGGAAGATATTAGATGTGGTAAAAGGTGTTATAAATGGACTTAAAACTATCACAAACCTTCAGAATAAATGGGAGTTTATTTTTCATACAGTTTTTATCTGGGTAAACTACACACTTATGACATGGGTCGTGGTTTTCGCTATTGAACCTACTTCACATATAACACTCGCAGATAGTATTTTTCTACTTGTAATCGGAGGACTGGCCATGTCGGCCCCGGTGCAAAGCGGACTTGGGGCATTTCATTATATTATTTCCCGGGGCCTCGCATTTGTTGAAGGCGTGAAAATAGAGGATGGCCTGGTCTATGCATTTCTGACTCATGAATCACAACTGATTTTTGTTGTAATTGTGGGGACAATTTCATTCTTTATGATTTTTAGAAGGCGTAATAAGGAAAAAATCTCCTGAATTCTTCTAAATCACTTACTTATGGCAAAAACCAAATCTGTATTTGTTTGTCAGAATTGCGGCGTTGAATCTGCAAAATGGATTGGCAGATGTCCTTCATGCAAGGAATGGAATACTTATCATGAGGAGATAATTGCCCCGCTATCTGCACGCGACAGCATTTTTCCGGGGATATTGGAAAAAAGGAAACCGGAGCTTCTGAATAATATAAACTCAGATGAACAGGGCAGGCACAAAACAGGAATCCCTGATCTTGACAGGATCCTGGGAGGAGGAATGGTTGCAGGATCACTTATTCTTCTTGGAGGAGAGCCCGGAGTAGGAAAATCAACCCTTGCCCTGCAGCTTGCACTTGCTCTTAAAGAAAAGATAGTGCTTTATGTATCTGGAGAAGAGAGCGAAGAACAAATAAGCCTGAGAGCAAAAAGGCTCAGCAAAACAGGTTCCGCATGCTATATTTACAGTGAAACTGAACTTGAAAGCATATTTGTCCAGTCTGAAAATATTAAGCCCGAACTAATAATTATTGATTCTATACAGACAATGCGGACTGGTATTCTGGAATCGTCTGCCGGTTCTGTTTCGCAGGTGAGGGAGTGTGCTGCCCAGCTTTTGAAGTATTCAAAAATAACCGGCATTCCGATTTTCCTCATTGGTCATATTACCAAAGACGGAACTCTTGCAGGGCCTAAAGTACTTGAACATATCGTCGATGTTGTTCTTTATTTTGAAGGAGACAACAATTACGTTTACCGCATACTCCGGCCAGTAAAAAACAGGTTCGGATCAACATCAGAACTTGGCATTTTTGAAATGCTGGAAAACGGATTAAAGGGGGTGGTCAATCCTTCAGAAATGTTTATCAATCAGCATGATGAACCATTAAGTGGCATATCGATTGCAGCGACTATCGACGGGCTCAGACCATTTCTTATTGAAACCCAGGCACTTGTAAGCAGCGCCGTTTATGGGACGCCTCAGAGAAGCTCTACTGGATTTGACATCCGGCGACTCAATATGTTACTTGCAGTACTTGAAAAGAGGGCCGGGTTCAGACTTGGAATCAAGGACGTATTTCTGAATATTACTGGTGGAATAAAAGTAGACGATCCGGCAATTGATCTTGCGATTATCAGCTCAGTCCTCTCTTCAAACCTTGATATTCCAGTCGGGAAAGATGTTTGTTTTGCAGGAGA
>CAYPKL010000100.1:0-10584 GCA_964411285.1 uncultured Rikenellaceae bacterium | reverse complement strand
ATGAAGCATGGCAGCTTGTTGAAACATCTGAAAGGACTAAAAAACATTGCATGATGCTTGAGAATTGCTGTTATGACTTTTTTGAGCTGCTTACACTTAATATGGCCCGTCAGGGAATGTTTGGCGATATTATACACGGAGAGGGGGCGTATATTCACAATCTTGCCGATATGAATTTCAGGAAACCTGACGATGCCAGACAGGTTGATGATGCCTATACTGATATGTGGAGGCTGAAGGAAAATACAGGCAGAATCGGCAATCTCTACCCAACACATGGTCTGGGACCAATATGCCAGGTTATGAATATAAACAGGGGAGACAAAATGGAATACCTTTCATCTGTGTCAACAAATGATTTCACAATGGGAAACCTTGCGGCAAAACTTGCTGCCGGCGATGAATTCTATAAACCTTACGCAGATAAACCATACAGGGGTAATATGAATACCTCAATTGTGAGAACAAATCTCGGCAGGACAATAATGATACAGCACGACACATCATCTGTGCGCCCATACTCGAGACTGCATGTAATCAGCGGTACATCCGGCGCCGCAATCAAATACCCGGAACCTTCACGGATAGCGTTGGGGCACACCTGGCTAAGTGATGAAGAATTGCAATCAGTAACTGAAAAATTCACTCCGGAAATAGTGAAAAGAGTAGGGGAGATGGCAAAAAAGGTGGGCGGTCACGGAGGTATGGACTTTATTATGGACTGGCGGCTGATCGATTGCCTTAGGAACGGCTTACCCCTCGATCAGAACGTTTATGACGGTGCCGTATGGAGTTCTGTTACCCCGCTAAGTGAATGGTCGGCGGCAAACCGGTCCCAGTCTATTGATGTCCCTGATTTCACAGGCGGCTCCTGGAAGACAAATATACCTCACGATATAAATCTTGAGAAAGGAGGTACCACCAGGGTACTCGAAATCGCAGAATCTAAAGAAGAATTGCAGTTAAATGTAAAATAATTCTAATACTTTTGCGGTCTCAAAAGACAATCGTATAAAAAAGATTGATGAGTGTGCTGATATTGGTTATATTTTCGTGCCTGACGTTTGTTGTTTTTCTTATACCGAAATCATTCAAGTATTATTATACTTTGTTCATACTCTCAGCAGTAGTTGTGCTGAGTTCTGTATTGAGTATTGGGATTCTGTCGGGTAACGACCAGTTTTTTAAATCAGGATCACAGTTGCCGGCTCTCCTCACCGGCATTACTTTTAAAATTGACAGGCTTTCAGCATTTTTTATACTTGTTGTCAATATAACTGTATTTACGGGTTTTCTTTATGCACGGGGATATCTCAGACCATATTATCAAAGCAAGAACTCCCTGCGATTCTCTATCCATTATTTTTCCTACTTATGGCTATACCTTTCGATGATAATCGTTGTGATGATCCGGGAGGGTTTGCCATTCATTATTGCCTGGGAGATCATGGCACTCTCTTCATTCTTCCTGGTAATCTTCGATGCTGAGGATACCAAAATAATGAAAACAGGTATCAGCTACCTTATCCAGATGCATGTGGGTATGTTTTTTATCCTTATTGCTTTTCTGATAGTTGGCAAAGAGACCGGGGAAATGAGTTTTGATGCTCTTCGTAATTATTTTTCGAACCATTCCAATTTTTTACTTTTTTTACTGTTTTTTATCGGGTTTGGTATAAAAGCGGGGTTCATACCTCTTCATACATGGCTTCCTCAGGCTCATCCTGCTGCTCCTTCGCATATTTCGGGCGTGATGTCGGGAGTTATGATCAAAATGGGTATATATGGAATCATAAGGGTACTTATGTCAGTGCAGCAGGATATGCTCAGAATTGGCATTTTTCTCCTTGTAATATCGCTCATATCAGCTATCATGGGCGTTATGATGGCAATTGTTCAACACGATCTTAAGCGGTTACTGGCTTACCACAGCATTGAAAATATTGGCATTATCGGAATTGGTATCGGCCTTGGGGTTATCGGTCTGGCTACCGGAAATACCGGATTGAGCCTTTTTGGTTTCAGCGGAGGGTTGCTTCATGTTCTAAACCACTCCCTATTTAAATCCATACTCTTCTTTAATGCAGGGTCAGTGTATCAGGCAACACACACCCGCAATATAGAGCATCTCGGGGGCCTTATTAAAAAAATGCCATATACTTCAGCGCTTTTTCTTATCGGTTCGTTAGCAATATGTGGTTTGCCGCCCTTCAACGGTTTTATTTCAGAATACCTCATTTACACAGGTATGTTTAAAAGCCTTTCCACTGCAAGTCTATATCAGTCACTTGCCATTCTTGGAACTATTGCAGGTCTGGCTTTAACAGGAGGACTGGCAGTTTTTTGTTTTACCAAGGCTTTCGGGATCGCGTTTCTGGGTGAAGCCCGGTCGGCAAACGCATCAACGGCCTGCGAAGTAACTAAAGACATGACTTTCCCTCAGTTTATCCCGGTTGGTTTTATTGTATTGATAGGGTTGGCTTCGTCGTGGTTTGTAAAACCCGTTTTCGGAATAATCACCGACACATTCAATTTGCCTGAGGCAGGTATTTTAGCAACATCCTCAATTACAAATCTGTCGCAGATAAGTGCTTTATGCGGAGTATTTATTTTAACCACTACAATTTTATTGGTTTACCGTTATTATCACCTGAAATCCAGGGGTGTTGCTTATGGACCTACCTGGGGATGCGGATATAATGCGACAGGTCCGGAACAGCAGTACACAGCCACATCCTATGCATATAATTACAACCATCTTGCAAAACCTTTGCTTCAGACAAAAAAAATAATGAAAGAAATACGGGAAGATGAAATATTCCCTGGCAAGAGAAATTTTAAATCAACAGGTGAAGATATTTTCAAAAAATTGCTGATTGACAAACCAATTGACTGGATTTCAGATCTTTTGAAGAAGATTGCTATTATGCAGACAGGGCGGATCCAGGATTATATTTTATACGCTCTCATCTTTATTCTTCTTGTGCTTGTACTGACATGGTTCAGAATAATTTGACGATGACAGGTTTCACATTGATATTAATTGCAGCTCTCTTTTTCCCGGGTTTAATACTCAGGACAAAAAGTATCGCTTCCGGTCGAAAAGGTCCTGGCATTTTCCAACCGGTTAAAGATGTCAGCGTGCTGATAAAGAAAAGCAGTGTTTTCAGTACAACTACAAGTTGGATATTTCAGGTAGCCCCTGCTGTTTCGTTGTCTTCTGTTCTTTGTTCTATTCTGGTAATTCCATTTGCTGATCAGAATGCCATTATTTCATTCGAAGGCGATTTTATCTTCTTTGCATATCTTCTTGCTTTTGGAAAATTTTTTACAATCATTGCGGCACTTGATACAGGAAGCAGTTTTGAAGCTATGGGTGCCAGCCGTGAAGCTTTTTTCTCCATGCTTGTCGAGCCTGCATTCTTCATCCTGATGGCTACCTTTGCAATGTTTACCGGTTTTACATCCTTCTCCGATATATTCAATCATTTTTTTATTTCGGGAAACAATTATGTTCTTATATTCAGTATTATAGGCTTTTACCTGTTTGTACAAATAGCGCTTATTGAAAATAGCAGGGTTCCTGTTGATGATCCTAAAACTCATCTTGAGTTAACAATGATCCATGAGGTTATGATCCTCGACAACAGCGGTTTCGATAAGGCACTTATTCATATCGGAACCTGGCTCAAGTTTGCAGTTTACGGCTCACTGATATATAACGTGATTGTCCCGTCAGACTGGAATATTTATTTGCAATCGGTATTGTTTTTGGCATTCCAGGCTTTATTTGCAGTAATTGTGGGATTTGTGGAATCATTCAGGGCAAGGAACAAAATGAACAGGAATCCGAAATTCATCCTGACAATTTCTATGGTAGCTCTTATTGCTTTTCTGGTGATCCTGATCCTTACCGATAAACTTATGTGAAAGAAGATATGGTAAACTACCTTATAGTTCTGTTTGCTGTCACACTGATCTATTTTGCTTCTGCAGAACGCCTGATTATTTATGTCAGGCTTATTGGCCTGCAGGGACTTTTGCTTTGCGGGATTGCCTTTTTTGAGCTCAAGGAAGTAAATACCGCTAATCTTATATTCATAATTTCAGAGTCACTTTTGTTTAAAGCATTATTGGTCCCTTTCCTGCTCAAGAAAATACTGGCAGCATCGGGTGTTACAAAAGTTCACCGGCAGGCAATGCCGGGATTCTATTTGCTGATACTGTCAATTTTTGCATTGGTGCTAAGTGTCATCATGGCCCATTCACTGATAAATCCTTATGTCAATACAATATATATGACTGTAGCGCTTTTCAGCTTGTTTACGGGCCTGTTAATGATTGTGACGCACAAACTTATTATCTCTCATCTGATAGGTTTCTTAATTATTGAAAATTCTGTATTTATCTTTTCAATTGCGGCTGGAAATGAAATGCCTATGCTCATAAATATTGGAATACTCCTCGATTTATTCGTAGGTGTTCTTGTCCTTGGCTTTTTTGGTTTGCGTCTCAAACCTCACACAAATGAATTAACCATTCTAAAAGACTAGGGAATGATGCTTTTATTATTTTTTATTATATCGGTTCTAATATCAACTTCAATAATGCTGTTCAGAAACAAGGCGTTCACAAGGATTTTAACCCTTTGTTTCGCTCTGATCCATATAGGATTAGCAGTTTACTGCTGGGTTAACCTGAATCAGACAGAACTGAAATACTTCACCTTTACAAGTACGGGTGTTTTGTTACTTTCGATCTTATCATTACTGGCAATCCCGACTGTTTACCACGGATTCATTTATGTTTCGGGTGATGATACCAAAAAATATAATATTTACCATGCGGCTCTGATTACTCTCATGACTTTTATGACCGGTGCATATCTTGCAAATGGAATGACCGTGCTCTGGATTTTTGTTGAAGCAACTACCCTGGCTGTTGCTGCCCTGATATATCACGACCGGACTGAAATAGCGCTTGAGGCAACCTGGAAATACGTTTTTATATGTTCAGCAGGAATTGCCCTTGCTTATCTTGGTATCATGTTTCTGGGATTCATTTACGGCCGTGAAGATGCCGCTACCCTTTCCTTTTCTTCATTAGCCATCATAATAAACCAGGCAAATCCAATGTACCTGAAAATAGCCTTTCTTTTTGTCCTGATTGGATTCAGCACAAAAATGGGACTATTTCCTATGCATACGGTGACTATTGATGCTCATTCGGTTGCTCCCCCTCCAATAAGTGCACTGATCTCCACAACTTTAATGAATGTTGGTTTCCTGGCTATTTTCAGAGTCTATACATTATTTTCTTTTTCATCGATTTTGCCATTTATGAATAATGTTCTTATCCTCTCCGGCATGCTTTCATTGCTGGTGGCTGCCGGTTATATGCTTAAGGCAAAACACCTTAAGCGTATGCTTGCATATTCAAGCCTTGAAAATATGGGTTTGGTTGCTATAGCCATTGGCACAGGAGGGACAGGATATTATGCAGCCCTGCTTCTTCTTGTATTACATTCACTTGCAAAATCGAGCCTCTTTTACCAGATGGGGCAGCTCTCAAGAGTGCTCCATACTTATAAACTTGATGATTGTGGCAGTTATATGAAATTGTACCCGGCAGGTGCTCTTGTATTAATGATAGGTCTTTTTTGCATTCTGGCGATACCTCCGTCGGGATTGTTTATAACCGAATTTATGATATTCAGGGGATTGGTTTTAAATGATCGGTGGTTTGTTTTGATTGTGACAATTATTCTCCTTTGTTTTGTAATTTATGCAATGAGCACACGATTTATGCACATTAACTTTTCCAGTCCCCGTAAAACAGGGGAAACTCAGGCACCTGAAAAAGTGAATCCAGCCGAGACCATAAGCCAGTTCACATTCCTTGGAATTGTAATTGTCCTGTGTTTTTATCAGCCTCCTTTTCTGATTGACCTGATAAACAGGAGTATTGAACTGTTACCCAAATAGATGTTATGAAGAGTCAGTTATACTTGGAAATATTCAATAATTCTTCAGCGGCAAGCATCGACACGATACCGGTTCTTGAATATAGTGTTTTTTATGATCTTGCGGCAGAACTGATGAAAGATGAATCAAACCATTGTGCCGCTTATTATGGCTTTGTGATATCCGGGAAGCTGAGATGCTTATGCTGTATTGCTGATGATAAAAACAACAATGTCAAGATTTTAGCATATGAACTGGACCGGAATAAGCCTGTTGTGAAATCATTAACACCCATTTGTCCGCAGCTTCATATTTTTGAACGCGAGATTCATGAGAATTTCGGCGTTGGATTTGAAGGACATCCCTGGCTTAAGCCGGTCCGATACCCATTTGATCGTCAGAATGGTGATGACACAATCGATAAATATCCCTTCTATAAGATTGACAGTGAAGAGCTCCATGAGGTAGGAGTGGGGCCTATTCATGCAGGTGTGATAGAGCCGGGTCACTTCAGATTTTTATGTAACGGAGAGAAGGTGCTGCATCTTGAAATCCAGCTGGGATATCAACACCGCGGACTTGAAAAGCTTTTTATTGAGAGACAGGACCAATTGCAGAGATGTATACTTTCTGAAAATATTGCAGGAGATACTTCAGTAGGACACTCTCTTGCACATTCACAACTTATTGAGTCTCTGGCCGGGATTGAAACCGGAGATGCCGTTAAAATTGAACGATGCATAGCACTTGAACTTGAAAGAATTGCAATGCATATCGGAGACACGGCTGCCCTCTGCGGCGATGTTGCCTACCAGCTTGGCCAGGCAGTATGTGAGGCACTCAGAACATCAATAATAAACACTACGCAAAATTGGTGCGGCAACCGTTTCGGGAAGGGTCTGATCCGCCCGGGTGGCAGCAATTATCCCATGAATGAAAATATTACTGTTCAGATACTTAAAACGCTTGACGAAACAGGCAGAAAATTCAGTGAAATTGCAGATTGCATATATTCACTGCCGAGTCTTTTAGCCCGTTTCGAGGATATAGGACAGGTCACTAAACAGCAGGCGCTTAGCATAGGAGCTGTCGGGATGGCTGCCAGGACATGCGGTATTTCACGCGATATAAGAAGTTCACATCCGTTTCAGTTTTATATAAACTACCCGGTACAAGCAGGCATCCTTGAATCCGGCGATGTTCTTGCGCGAGGCAAAATACGTGTTACAGAGGTTATGGAATCGTTAAAAATCATCCGTGATCTTATTGTAATCCGGCAGAAAATCAGTGAGTACAATGAGAAACCATTGTACAATTACACTCTTAATCCCAATAGTTTTGCACTCTCAATGGTTGAAGGCTGGAGAGGAGAAATATCCCACTCAGCCTTAACTGATGATAATGGGCAAATAATCCATTACAAAGTAAAAGATCCCTCATTTCAGAACTGGATGGCTCTTGCGTTGGCTGTGCGTAACCAGGAAATATCCGATTTCCCGGTCTGTAATAAAAGTTTTAATCTCAGCTACTGTGGTAACGATTTATAAATTCTGATTTGGTAAGAAGATGATTAAGGAACTGAAAATACTAACACATCATGGCAGGCAATTTATCAGAGATCTTCGTACTCAGCAGGTTTCGGACATTTTTAGAGGACGGCCGGTTATTGCGGGCAATTTGTCCGAAGCTGAAATAGAAAGTATTCATGCGATCTGTCCGACAGGATCAATCAATAAGAAGACCGGAGCAATTGATCTGGGAAAATGTGTTTTTTGCAGAGAGTGCGCATTCCTTATACCTGAAAAAGTTAAGTTTCTGAATGACTACAGGATGGCAGCAAACAGAAGAGAAGATCTGATAATAAATCCGGGTGATGTTAATCCTGTCAGGTTCGACGAAAACGTAATAAGAAAGGAGATAAGAAAGCTCTTCAGGAGTGCATTGAAGCTCAGGCAGGTATCAGCGGGCGGAGATAATTCCTGTGAAATGGAGCTTAATGCAACCGGTAATGTGAACTTTGATTTTGGACGTTATGGCATTGAGTTTGTAGCCTCGCCCCGGCATGCGGACGGTATAGTAATTACAGGTCCTTTAACATCAAATATGGCTGAAGCTCTGGATATTTGTTATGAGGCTGTCCCCGGACCAAAGATTATAATTCTTGCTGGTACTGACAGTATAAGCGGAGGAATGTTTAGTGATACACCTGCTATCAACAGGAAGTTCATTGACGAACATTATATTGACATGTATGTTCCCGGTAATCCGGCTCATCCGCTGACATTTATCAATGGTGTAATGGATCTTCTGGGGATAGAACCCCAAACCCCCTAAAGAAGCTTTTCCCTTTTTACGTGTTTTCTTTAGCCCAGCGCCCAGTGACCACTGCCCAGCGCCCAGTGCCCAGCGCCCATTGCCCATTGCCTTTAATACCCCGCTGCCTGTCCGTCTTTTCTGGATTCGGAAGCCCCGTACCAGACTTTGTTTTTATCATCCCGCATAATAGCCTGGTATCCGCCATAACCTCCAAGATCCCATTGCACCTTGTGGCCCATGCTGAGTAGTTTTTGAATTACTTCCCATCTGAATCCGTTTTCCAGAAGCAGAGTTCCGCCGTCGGTCATCTGTTCGCCAGTCGGCTCTGATGAACCGATGTGGTGAATTCGTGGTGCATCGCCGGCTTCCTGAAGGTTCATCTTAAAATCGACAAGGTTAACAACGATCTGTGCATGACCCTGTGGCTGCATGTCGCCGCCCATAACTCCAAAGCTGATTAAGGGTTTACCGTTCTTTGTGATAAAAGCGGGAATGATTGTATGAAAAGGTCTTTTCCCCGGGGCATAAACGTTTGCATGACCTTCTGAAAGTGAGAACATTTCACCTCTGTCCTGCAGAACAAAGCCAAGACCAGGGGGACACATGCCCGATCCCATTCCCCTGTAGTTGCTTTGAATAAGTGAAACCATATTTCCATATTTATCTGCAACTGTCAGATATATGGTATTCCCGGCTTCAATTCTACCTGGATCGTAAATTTTTGATGCTTTTTCCCGATTTATCAGTTTGCGCCGATCTGCAGCATATTTTTTTGAAAGAAGCTGACTCACCGGAACAGTGCTGAATACAGGATCGGCATAATATTTCGCCCGGTCCTCGAAAGCAAGTTTCTTCGCTTCGGTAAATAGATGGATATAATCACTCGATCCAAAGCCCATTGAGGCAATATCATAACCTTCCAGAATATTTAAAATCTGAAGGGCAGAAATACCCTGGCCATTAGGCGGTAGCTCCCATATATCATACCCCCTGTAGCTGGAACTTACGGGATCGATCCATTCCGAATGATGCCTGGCCATATCATCATAGGTTAAAAATCCGCCCTGTGATTTCATGAATAAATCTATAGTTTTGGCAATACTTCCCCGGTAAAATTCATTTCTGCCGCCCTTTGCAATTTTCTCCAGAGTATTGGCAAGAAAGGGATTCACGAAAATTTCACCTTTGGCAGGAGATCTCCCGCCCGGCATATATGTTTCTTTTATGTTAGGATATGATTTTAGTGCCTGAGTATTTCTTTCCAGATAATATGCAATTACCTCACTGACCGGGAACCCATTCCGGGCATAATTTATTGCTGGCTGAAGCAGTTCCTTAATCGGCAGGCGACCGAACATGTCGTGCATTTCAAACCAGCCGTCGACACATCCGGGAACTGAAACCGGAAGAGGACCGTAAGATGGTATAGATTCAATATGGTTATTCCGGAAATAATCGAGTTTCAGCCTTCTGGGCGACCTTCCGCTTGCATTTAATCCGTATAATTTACCTTTGTCGGCACTCCATATTATAGCAAAAAGATCACCTCCGATGCCAGATCCTGTTGGTTCGACGACTCCGATAACAGCATTTGCAGCAATTGCAGCATCTATTGCATTTCCTCCCTTTTTGAGAATATCAAGGGCGACCTGGGTTGCCAGAGGCTGGCTGGTGGCAGCCATTCCGTTCTGTGCTATTATTTCAGATCTGGTTGCAAAATCTCTGCCTGTTATCCTGTCCTGGGCATTTACAGAAAAACTCAATAAAAAGGTACATACTAAAACTCCTGTGAATCTCATTAAAACTGTTTTTGGTATCTGATGCAAAGTTACGAATCTGTTTTTATGATTGTTAATTATTGTTTCTTTCGCATAATGTCAATAATAGTTTTACTCATCGCAGAAACGCCGGTTTTAAATGCAGGCTCAAAATCAGGAGCAAATGATGAATTATGAAGGGAAACAAGTGGTGTCCCGTTTTTTAAAGAATCATTGTATTTTTGGATATTCACTCCTCCAAGCCAGAACAGAGCAATAGGTACTTTCTCTTCTGTGCTCCCGTATTTTGCGAAATCTTCAGCTACGGTGGCAGGATCGACCAGAATAAGATTTGATTCGCCGATAATGCTTTTCATCGATTTAACAGAGGCCAGAACAAGATCAGGGTCGTTTGCCAATGGCTGATCATTATCACTGTCAAAAACGACAAGTGGCATTTTGTTTTCAGGCACTCCGGCTGAAATAGCAGCTCCCCTGGCAATATTTATCAGCGATTCTTTTATTGTTTCAAAAACCTCCTGTTCGAA
>CAYPKL010000099.1:0-3519 GCA_964411285.1 uncultured Rikenellaceae bacterium | reverse complement strand
GTGGCTTCAGAGAGCTCTGAGTGAATTTGTTATAACTAACCGAAGGATCATAATCAAAACAGGATTTATTGCCCGCAGCACCTTTGAAATGAATTTATCAAAAATAGAAAGCGTTAATGTTGACCAGTCAGTAACCGGAAGGATATTTAATTACGGGTCATTAACAATCATAGGGACCGGAGGGACGAGGGAAACATTTCATAATATATCGAAGCCCTTAAACTTCAGAAAAGCTTTCCAGGAGCTTTGCTGAATCACTGCCAGGAGTCTTTTCTTTCGGCAGAACAGAAGTATAATATCCCCGGCAATCTATTGAGAGACAATAAGCAGCTTTAACAAATGCAGGCAAACAGGAATAATCTTGACAAATCATCTTCTCCTTATCTTCTGCAGCATGTAAATAATCCGATATGGTGGCAGGAATGGAGTTCAGATATAATAAATCATGCTGTTGAAGAGGACAAACCCTTGTTTGTTTCGGTCGGTTATTCAACCTGCCATTGGTGTCATGTTATGGCATCTGAAGCCTTTTCGGACCAGGAGACAGCCAATTATCTTAACTATCATTTTGTCTGCATAAAGGTTGACCGGGAGCAAAGAATGGATATTGATCAGTTCCTTATGGATTTCATAAACCGGCAGAACGGAAGTGGAGGCTGGCCTTTGAATGTGTTTCTTACTACAGATCTCCGTCCTGTGTATGCCCTAACATATGCACCTGCGAAACCAGTTAATTCCGTCCTTTCTTTCCTGTCAATCTCTCAAAAGATTTATGATTTTATAAGTAAAAACAAAGATAGCATTCCACAGTTCAATCCCGGAATATTTTATCCATCTGCCTCACATGCGGACGATCTGGTTGACTTAATTTTCCGGAATTTCGACCGTGAAAATGGGGGTTTCGGAAGAGGTCAAAAGTTTCCCTCTCACTCTACATTACTGTATCTTTTGTATCTCCTGTCAACAGAGGAGAACTATACTGCCAGGGAAATATGCACCAAAACTCTTGATGCAATGATCTTCAGAGGACTTAACGATCATCTTCAGGGCGGAATTTTCAGATATTGCGTAGACCCTCAGTGGACCATTCCACATTTTGAAAAGATGCTTTATGACCAGGCAATGGCATTGTGGGTATTTTCTCTGGCCTACAGGCTTATTGGCAATCCATTGTATAAATCAATGGCAGAAAATATACTTCGGTGCCTTGATGAATCCTTTGAAGATGGTGGAGTTTACATTTCAGCCCACGATGCAGATACCGGACATGAAGAAGGGGCAACTTACCTTTGGAGTTTAGATGAACTGGAAAGCTCGCTGACTGCAGATGAATTTTTAAGATTCTCTGAAACTTATGATATTGAATCGAACGGCAATTTTGAAGGGAGAAATCATCTTATCAGAAATAATGATACAAAATTAAAGGACATTGAGGACAAATTGCTGGTAATCCGTAAATCCAGAAATCAGCCGTCGCGCGATGAGAAGATACAATGTGGTATAAATGCCCTTACAGCTATCTCGCTTATACAGGCCGGCCGCAACCTTGACAGAATTGACCTGGAAGAGAAAGCAGCCTCCCTGGTAAAAATCCTTATTGAAACATTCTGGGATGGAAAGACACTAGGACATTCCTCCTTTAAAGGAGTGATTCAGAGGCAGGGATTTCTTTCTGATGCTGCGACAATGCTTACCGCAATAAGCATGCTTTATGAGAATGATCCGTCATGGAAAGAAAGGATGACTATTACAACAACATATATAAATACATTTAAGGAAGGAGATGACTGGTTTGAATCGAAGGTTGATGATTTTCATCCTGTCAGTGCTTCAATGTTTGATCATCCGTTTCCTTCAGGTTTAAGTTTTTTCCGGATGGGTATTACAAGGGCAATGATACTTTCAGGCTGTTTGATATCTCCAATGGAATACAGGCAGCCTCTTCAGGCTGATTTTTGTAACATTGCGGCAATGATTTCAAACGGATTATTTCATGTTTATACAACAAAGGTATTCATTCCGTGGAATCAGCTGCCACCAAATTCTTTACAGAAACGCGGAGAGCCCGAGGACCATTGTTACAAAGGTGTTTGCAGGCCATATAACTAAACTGTAATGGAATAATTATACTTTTCTTACAAATCTCCAGAGTGTTACAAGGGTCACAAGCGACAGAGCAGTTATTGAAGCAATAAATATGGATCTGTAATCATCCTGGCGTTTGATTGCAATACCAATAAATGCCCATATCACTGATAGTCCGATATAAGGATTTGCCAGCCGGAAGATAGTCAAGGCGGCGATAAGAGCACCGGCAAAGATCATAATGATTGCCCATGTTTCCTGCGAAACATTGAATCCATTCCAGTTTATATTCACAAGCAAAGCTGTGACATTGGCTATAGTTGCAATGCAGATCCATCCAAGGTATATTCCGAATGCTGCCTTTAAAAATCCGAGGGGTAAATCGCGGATAATTATATTTATATAGATCAATGTAATAAGCAATCCAGTCATAACCAAAAGAGACAGGGGTAGTTTCTGATAATGCCAGAACACTATCCAGAGTGCATTCAATGCGCATGAGATTCCAAATAACCAATTGATGTTTGTCATAGTCTCCTTGTCTGATCCTGTGAATTGAACCAGGCAATATATTATCAGCAAAAGGTAGATTACACCCCAAATTGAAAATGTAAGTCCGGCAGGGACAAAAAGGTTAGGGTATGAGTCTGAGAGCTCTCCGGTAGTTTTATTATTCAATGGAAGAGCATTGGCCAGGTAATTCATAACCAGCATCGCGGAAAAGAGCAAAATATTGATATATTTAATCATGGCCGGATTGATTTTATGGTTACATAATCAAAGATAAGCATTTACCCGTCTCAATTCACTCACTCATTCTTTCTATCTTTGAGAATAATCATACTCCCATGTCATGTATCAAAAAGATTATATACTCAGAATGATTGAAATGCTGGGTGATCTGATAGCCGGAATTCTTGGACTGATAAAGAAAGAAGAATTTAGTCAGGCATCTGAGCAACTTGGAAAGATCTATTGCGATATGCTGAAAGAGGACGCGGCCTTCTTCAGGAATATTCCCGGGGATGAACTGACCAATAAATTATTGCATGATCATAATTATACAAATGGTCATCTTGAAATCCTTGCAGAGCTTTTTTATGCTGAATCTGAGCTGGGATTTGCACAGGGAAATAAAACCGGATGTCTTGAGTATTCAAAGAAATCACTTATACTTTTTGAATTCATTGATGCTCAGCAAAAAACATATACTCCTGACAGGATAAAGAAAATGGAAATATTAAAAGATAGAACCAGGGACTGTTCAGGTTACTTGTAGTGCTCATCCTTCAGTTTCAATGTAAGGAAACCTGAGGGCATCGGGGATTTAATTGTTATTATTTCCCCTGTAGCGGGGTGGGGAAAAGATAATGAAAATGCATGAAGCCTGACGCGACGTTTATATTCATCCGAAGCGCCATATTTCCTGTCTCC
>CAYPKL010000098.1:0-5315 GCA_964411285.1 uncultured Rikenellaceae bacterium | reverse complement strand
TCGCCGCTTGCCTTCCAGTGCTGGTACATCATGTTGACATAGTTGTACTCTACGTGGTTCTCTGCGGGTTGTCTTACGAACCAGGCACCATAACCTTTGTCAAAATAGCCAAGATATGAATATGCTGTTTCATAATAATGAAAATCATCCCTGTCGGGTTGTACAAAACTCCAGATCATGCCATCAGGCTTCTGATTCTCACGAAGAAGGTCAGTAAGGTCGCGGCTGAAGGGACTGAAGTATTGCATCCCTTTCATAGTGTTATTATTATCAAGGACCCAGTTCACAAAATATCTGTACGTTTTGTCTTTCCATTTTACCTCTTCATATCCTGAAGGTGAATAAACAAGCATTCCGTTATAAAGAAGTTTAAAGAGCTCACTGAATTTCCCACCGTCATCAATGGCAGTCTCCGCTTCCATTCTGAAATTTGTCTTTGCAATCGCTTTGCCTTTTTTGTCTGACAGAGTCACAGAATGAATTCCTGGCGATCCTCCTGCCAGGAATCTGGTTATGTTTTTTGGTGGAATTCTCAAATATTCATGGTCCTTTCCATCGCGCACTGAAATAGTACCCTGCCGGTTGCTTACTAATGTCACCTCTTCAAGAGGTCTGATCTGCTTTGATTCTGTAACGACAAGCAATTCATTTTTCTCCTGAGCAGTAATGCTTTCATTGGAAAAATGGAAAAGAAAGATCAGAACCACCATATACGTCATATACGTCATATACTTTCTATAAATGATCAGGTTTTTGGAATGGATTTTCATAAGAAATATTTTAAATTTGAATAATGGTTAGTTGAAATAAATGAGTACATTTTAATTCCTAAAATACTTTACCCTTACAATTAATAAAATTCAGAGACTAATGAATATAAAGTTAAACGATTTTTTCTTTTTGCTTTTGAATCTGAAGACTTATAAATTAATTCATTTTAAATGAAATATTGCTCTTTCCTTAGAGATATTGAAACGATAAAATTTAATTTAAATAATTGATAATGAAATTAGGGTTTGTAAGCGCCATAGTTCCGGAAATCAGCTTTGAAGAGCTTATTGATTTTGCCTCAGCCAATGGATTCAAATGTGTCGAGGTATGCTGCTGGCCATTGGGAAAAGTCGAACGAAGATATGCCGGGGTAACGCATATTGATGTTGATACCCTCGATGAATCTAGTGCAAATTACATAAACACGTATCTGAAAAACAGCGGAATTGAGATCTCTGCCCTTGGCTATTATCCTAATCCTCTTGATCCGGATATTGAAAAACGGAATTTCTTTGTCTCTCATATCAAAAAAGTAATTGATGCCTCGGCACTGATTGGAGTAAACAGGATAAATACTTTTATTGGTCGTGATAAAAACAGGTCGGTTGATGAGAATTTCGAAGTTTTCTCCGGCGTATGGAAGCCTTTGATTCAATATGCTGAATCAAAAAAAGTCAGGGTTGGCATTGAAAACTGTCCCATGATCTTCACAAAAGACGAATGGCCAGGAGGCAATAATCTGGCTACGACACCTGCGATCTGGAGAAGGATGTTCAAGGAAATACAGAGCGATTTTTTCGGATTGAACTACGATCCATCGCATCTACTCTGGATGCAGATGGATTATGTCAGACCCCTTTATGAGTTCAAGGATAAAATTTTTCATGTTCATTTCAAGGATGCAAGAATAAACAGAGACAAGCTAAACGATGTCGGAATAATGGCTGCACCTCTGGAATTTCACTCTCCGAAACTCCCGGGGCTCGGTGATATTGACTGGGGAAAGTTCGTTTCTGCCCTGAATGATATTGGTTATAAGGGACACGCCTGCATTGAGGTTGAGGATAAGAACTATGAAGGATCTCTTGTAGAGCGGAAACATGCCCTGACCCTGAGTAAACGCTACCTTATGCAGTTTATTTAAGCATAATCCTTATTGATCTTGTAAGATTTTTTCCGGAGGCATTGATTATTAATAATCCTCCATTCCCCTTTTCAAACTCTTCAAACCTGTATTCTTTCGTGGCAGGAAAAATGACTAATTTATTCCTGACCTCTTTGCTGATATCGGGAATGAAAAAGACTGTGCAATATTTTTTTTCTTTTTGTTCATCCCAGGAGCATTCAAATTCTCCGGTATCATAATTGAAGTCTAGCGTTTTAAGGGTGCCATTAATATACTGTGGATTTGGTCTTTTAAAAACATTGCTGAGATACTTGTCATATTCCATTTCGGGGTAGTATGCCCAGTAAGTATTACTGAACTGGTACCTGTCAAAAAGTCGTCTGGTAAACTGTGCCATAGGAATAATCCCTTCAGAGTTACCAGGGAAAGCGCCCCATTCCCCTACAAGGACAGGCATGCCGATCCTTTCTGAGACCCTGTTTACCTGGGAGAAAATAAACTCCACCCTATCATTATTTCCTTTGCTGTAATTTTTTGTATCAACCAGGAGGTCATAACCGTGGGCAGCATATGCAACAAGTGTATCAATCCTGCCGTTTTTTAAGACAACCGGCAACAACCCGCTTAAAATTCCGGCATTTGAGAAGTACCCATGTTCCAGGAACAGGATGTGGGTGGTATCAACTTCCCTGATTCTGTTGGAAACTCTCTGATACATTGAATGAAGCTCATTCCTTTCAAACTGTTGATTGATATCTGTTCCTGAACTTATTATCCTGTTATACCGTACTGAATCGCCAATCAATTCAAGGGCTTTGAATCGTGATTCTTCTGTCGCCCACATTGCTTCAAGCTCATTTTCAGAAAGTACTACTCCTGTTTCAGATGTATTTAATGATGCATAAGTCTTGAGTAATGCAGACAATACCTGAACACCCTGTGTCCCGTTAAAGGGTTCATTCATAACATCGTATCCTATTATTCCGTCATAATTCCTGAACCTCTCCGCAACATGTCTCCACATTGCGGCATAATGATCCTGTAAACCGATTCCGTCAATTGCAGGCTTGTTTGCCCAGAAGTTATCAAAGGCTCTCTGAACAGCCCGGCTTAAAATATAAGAATCGCTCCAGACAGATCCTCGCGAGTGGGGCATGCCGTCAGTAATTGTAGCCCAATGAGGTGCACCATCACCAAGTGATGAGTTACCATCACCGAGTGAGACTCCATAAAGATCCTGGTGCATGTCAAGAAGCACATAAAGGCCTGACTGAATTGCCACCTTTACCTTTTCTTCAACTTTATCAAGATATTTTTCATCATACTTTCCAGGTTCAGGTTCAATACCGTCCCAGAAGATACCCAGCCTGATACAATTGAAACCCCATTGCCTGAATTTATTAAATACGTCTGATGAATCATTGAAAACATAGTTTGACCCCGGATCCTTGTTAACATAATTTATACCATTGAAAATAACCTGGCGTCCATAAGCATCAATGAATCTCCTGCTCGCTACAGAGATTCCGCCCGATGATTTTATATCCTCCTGACATAGATTGCTTCGGTTACTGCCGCAGCTGTATAAGCCTGTTATAATTATAAGGATGATTAATTGTTTGGTTTTGCCTTCCATTTTCTTTATTTTAGATCTTGCAAAACTATTCTATTTTACATATTGAATGATTATACCCCATGAAAATACTTGTAATGATTCTTCTGGTTACCTTTCAGACGGCCCTTACGCAGGAAACAGGTAA
This sequence comes from uncultured Rikenellaceae bacterium, assembly GCA_964411285.1. Taxonomy (GTDB): domain Bacteria; phylum Bacteroidota; class Bacteroidia; order Bacteroidales; family VadinHA17; genus LD21. The sequence continues at coordinate 1,658 of CAYPKL010000098.1, read as the reverse complement.
GCCCATAGTCCTCAGATATAGTCCTTTTATTTGGGAATCAAATCTGCCTTCCGGATGTCCTTTCAGGCAGTCGGATGAATTTTCAGGTATAAAGTTCCTGGGCATAAAGAGTGGATTTAACTACGGAGATACATGGTATCCTTCCTGGGCTTCAGATGATAAGCTTTATTCCCCATGGACTGATGGAACTACAAACGGGATTAATTCTTCCTCAAGCGGATACACAAATAACGGGAGTCCCGATAATTCGGGACAGATACTCAGAAAAGCCACAACCGGACAGGCTGTTATTATCGGAAATGATCCTGTAGATATTAAGGTGGATGAAATTGGATTGCACCAGGATGATCCTTTACCATACGGGGGGCGTTATCCTTGTGGCAGCCTTGTTTATAACGGAGTCTGGTATTATGGAACATACTGTCTTTCACCTTACGGATCAACTCCATATGGTGATATAACTGTCAACTGGCCTCACTTGGGACCATTTGTAGGATTCAGGTATTCTACTGATAACGGAAAAACATGGACCGATACTCCACACACTCCTGCAAAACCAATTTTCGGAGAACATGGTCTTGGCGGCTACCCCGTAAAGATTGGCTCACCTCATTTTGTCGACTTTGGGAAAAATATGCAGCATTCGCCTGACGGTAAGGCTTATCTCGTAGCCCATGGTGCAGATATTAATGATAAAAATCCAAGATTCTGGAATACAAGCTGGATAAACGGCGACCAGATCTACCTTCTGAGGGTAACACCGGGAATTAAAAATATGAATGATCCTTCAAAATATGAATTTTATAGCGGCAGGGATAAGAAGGGAAATCCGGTCTGGACAAATAAATTTAAGGAGATAAGGCCATTGCTTGAATGGGATAACAATATGGGCTGTGTAACTGTAACGTATAATGCACCTTTAAAAAAATATTTTATGTGTATAACCGATGGTGGAAATACCTGCGCTCAGATGCACACCTATATACTCGAATCGGATTTACTGACTGGTGAATGGAAACTTGTGACTTATATGAGGAATTTCGGAGAGCAGGCCTATTTTGTAAATATCCCCTCAAAGTTCATAAGTCCCGACGGAAAAACAGCATGGTTACTCTATTCAGGTAACTATGCCACTGACTGGAACGGCATCAATATTGGAATAAATCCTCCGGGAACACACTACGGATTGGTTATGCAAAAAATAGAATTTCTAAAATAAAAAAGTCAGGTCAGGTCTGATCCGTTCAGGAACATACTTCCACCTGAATTCCGATCAGTTTTCCCAGCCTTTCCAGTTGTGCAGTGTAATCTCCATATACCCATACCAGATGATTCCCGTAATCTGATTGTTTGCGCATGAACTCTTCTGCTGTTCCGCTCTCTTTCCCGACAATAAATGCAGAAACTGAGCAACCAAGCAAATCTTCATCCGCACCTTTTGAACCGACCAGTTTTCCGTTCAAAGCCAGCAACCCTGTTGCCTGTGGATTCATTCGTGCCACAGTAATGTTTTTTTCTTCAGTTTGCATATAATCAACAACAGCTTTTGTACCCCATCCTGATTCAACAAACCTTCCGAGCTGATACTTAAGCGGCGGTTCATTATATCCGTTCATCCTGATACCGGTGGCGCTGTGATTTATCTCCATCACACCATT
>CAYPKL010000097.1:0-13932 GCA_964411285.1 uncultured Rikenellaceae bacterium | reverse complement strand
ATTTTCAAAAAATAAATATATGAATAATTATCGGTTTGGTTGTGGAAACGCAATGCATTGCGTTTCCACGCAGTATTCCTAAAATTTAACGCCATGTTAAGAATTTTTTGGAATTATTATGATATTTCATATTAGAAATCAGATAATTTCGTGAAAAAAAATATGAATATAGCTATTGTAGGTTATGGCAGAATGGGGCATGAGATTGAAGAAATAGCAGTCCGGAGAGGTCATACAATCAATCTTGTAATTGACAAGGATAATGTGGGAGATCTTAATGCGCATAATCTTGAGGGAATTGACGCTGCCATTGAGTTTACTTTACCGGATACTGCACTTGGAAATATTCTAACCTGCCTTGAGCTGAAAATTCCTGTCGTTTCAGGAACTACAGGATGGCTTGCTGACTATGAAAAGGCGGCTGAAGCATGCCGACGGATTAATACATCCTTTATTCATTCTACGAACTTCAGCCTTGGCGTTAATATTCTTTTCCGCCTGAATTCAGAACTTGCAAGGATAATGGCAGGCTATCCTGCATATGCACCATCCATAGAGGAAGTTCATCATATAAAAAAGCTTGATGCGCCAAGTGGTACCGCTATCTCACTTGCCAGAGGTATAATGGATCAAAATCCCGATTTTAACGGTTGGAGCTCAGGAAAAGAGAGAGAGGGTAAAACTATTCCAATTACATCTATCCGCGAAGGAAGTATTCCTGGGATCCATACTGTATCTTGGGAATCTGACGATGATATAATCAGTCTTAAGCATGATACAAAAAGCAGAAAAGGACTTGCTTTGGGCGCTGTGATAGCAGCAGAATATATTTCTGTCAGAAAAGGAATATTCACAATGAGTGATGTACTGGGATTCTGATTATTATTTATAATTTTGTCGGTCCTTTTAAAGAATTTATTATGACTGAATTATTAAAGAGAAAGTATATCAGGTTTATTATAGCAGCAATTATTTATATCCTGGTTGTTATATGGATTGGCAATTACTGGTTTTTGTTAGGTCTTGGAGTAATTTTTGATATTTATATAACCGAGAAAGTCAACTGGGCTTTCTGGAAAAAAAGGAACGGTAAAAACAGTTCATTTGTCGAATGGCTCGATGCCCTTATTTTTGCAGTAATAGCAGTAACTCTGATCAATATTTTTCTTTTTCAGAATTACAGGATACCAACAGGTTCAATGGAGAAATCGCTGCTTATAGGTGATCATCTTTTTGTAAGCAAGCTGGCCTACGGCCCCAGGATGCCAAACACGCCCATCGCATTTCCATTTACACAGCATACAATGCCTCTTACAAAGGGCAAGTCGTGGTCAGACCTGGTTCATTGGCCTTATAAAAGACTGGCTGGCCTGGGTAAGGTAAAAAACAATGATGCAATTGTTTTCAATTTTCCGGCCGGAGATACGGTTGTGGTGGAAGAACAGGTTACAAGTTATTACGAGATAGTACGTAGAACTGCAAGAGAGCTGATGGCAAGGGATGGCTTTGCCAGCAATAATTCAACAAGATCATTTTCTTATTATCTTAATGAGGCGAGAAAGGAAGTCAGGGACAGAAATACAATTATCTATCGTCCGGTTGACAGAAGGGACAATTATGTTAAAAGGTGCATAGCTATTCCTGATGATACAATTTTAATTAAGGAGGGCCAGATCTTTATAAATGATAAGCTAGTTCCTGAGAACAAAACACAGCAAGCCATATATGTAGTCAGTACAAACGGGACAACTATTAATCCAAAAGCTTTTGAAAGGATGGATATTTATAAATCAGATCAGAATATGATCTCTGGTTCTGCATATCTTCTTCCTCTTACTAAAACGAATGCGGAGGCTATTTCCAAGTTTGTTAATGTCACCAATATATCTCCGGTGTTTTCCAGGAAAGGCGAGTTTGCACCTCAGATTTTCCCGTACAGCAGGACTTATGGCTGGAATGAGGACAATTTCGGACCTTTATGGGTTCCTTCCAGAGGATCTGTTATAAAGCTTGACACCTCAAATATTTGCTTTTATGAGCGGATTATTGATGTCTATGAGAACAATGATTTAAGAGTTGAAGGCAAAACTATTTATATTAATAATAAACCTTCTGATAATTATACATTTAAGATGGATTATTATTTTATGATGGGAGATAACAGGCCAAATTCAGCTGATTCACGTTACTGGGGTTTTGTTCCTGAGGATCATATTGTGGGTAAGCCTAAATTTATCTGGCTGTCGATTGACAAGGAATCAACGGGACTGAAGAAATTCAGATTAAAAAGAATACTTATGAGTATAAAATAAATAAAAAAAAGACATGCACTGGCATGTCTTTTTTTTATGATTGTCTGAATCTATTTTACTTTTTCAACAACCGCTTTGAATGCTTCAGGATGATTCATGGCAAGGTCGGCAAGCGTTTTTCTGTTAAGTGTGATACCCTTTTTTTCCAGCTTACCAATGAACTCTGAATAGTTCATATCGTACTGACGTACTCCTGCATTGATCCTCTGTATCCATAGCGATCTGAATTCGCCTTTCTTTTTTTTCCTGTCACGGTAAGCATATCCCAAACCTTTGTCGAGGGTATTTTTTGCTACTGTGATTACATTCCTTCTTGAAAGAAAATTTCCTTTTGTCTGTTTGAGGACTTTTTTTCGTCTTGCCCTCGATGCGACTGAATTTACTGATCTTGGCATAACTCATTTTTTTGATTGTCAGCGTTCCGCCGGCTGGCAGACTCTTATATGCTGGGCAATCTGTTAATACTCATTTTAATTATTGAACTATCAAACACTGCAGCAATTATTTGCTTGCAAGAAGAAGTTTCACGTTCTTCATATCTGCTTTATCAACCAGACCAGAATAAGTAAGATTTCTCTTACGTTTTGTCGATTTCTTGGTCAGAATATGACTCTTAAATGCATGCTTGCGATTGATTTTTCCCGTTCCGGTAAGAGTGAATCTCTTTTTTGCACCGGAATTTGTTTTCATTTTTGGCATTTTCTGTAATAAAAATATATATTAAAATCACTTCTTCTTTTTCGGGGAGAATGATACTATCATCCTTTTTCCCTCAAGCCTTGGAAGTTGTTCAACTTTACCATAATCTTCAAGATCATTGGCAAACCTCAGCAGGAGTACTTCCCCCTGTTCTTTGAACAAAATTGATCTTCCTTTAAAGAACACATAAGCCCTAACTTTTGCTCCTTCCTCAAGGAACTTCATCGCGTGCTTGAGCTTAAAGTTATAATCGTGATCATCAGTATTCGGACCAAACCTTATCTCTTTAACAACAACCTTAGCGGCTTTGGACTTAATTTCCTTCTGTTTCTTTTTCTGCTGGTAAAGATATTTCTGATAATCAACCACCTTGCAAACAGGAGGATCCGCATTTGGAGATATTTCTACAAGATCGAGTTCCATCGAATCTGCCAGCTTAAGGGCATCCTGGATACTCATAACTGCTGTTTCTATTTCATCACCGACGACTCTGACCACCCTGGCAGTGATCCTGTTGTTAATTTTGTGAGCCTGCTGAACAACTCTTGCAGGACTTCGCTTAATTGGTCCGGTAATAGCTCTTTCCTCCTATCTTTAGTTAATACTGATGTATATAAAACCATATTATATGGTAGTCTCTCTTATGATCTCCTGGCGGATAAAACCAGTAAATTCCTCCAGTTTCATGCTTCCCTTATCACCCTCTCCCTGCTTCCGGACAGCTATTGTTCCGTTTTCAGCCTCTTTTTCACCTATGATTAACAGGTAAGGGACTCTCTTTAATTCGCTATCCCTGATCTTCTTACCTATTTTTTCACTCCTCTCGTCAATGAGAGTGCAAATATCGGAATTATTTAGAAAATCCAAAACTTTTCTTGCATATTCATTAAATTTTTCACTTATTGGAAGAACAATTGCTTTTTCAGGTGCAAGCCACAGTGGAAATTTACCGGCAGTATTCTCAATAAGTACAGCTATAAATCTTTCCATCGAACCAAAAATTGCCCGGTGGATCATTACAGGCCTGTGTTTCTGATTATCTCTTCCATTGTAAGTCAAATCAAACCTCTCGGGAAGATTATAATCGACCTGAATAGTTCCCAGCTGCCATTTCCTCCCGATGGCATCCTTTACCATAAAATCAAGTTTTGGACCGTAAAAGGCTGCCTCGCCCAAAACAACATTTGTTTCAAGCTCCTTCTCCCTGGCTGCTTCAATTATAGCATTTTCAGCTTTTTCCCAGTTTTCATCTGATCCGATATACTTTTCCTTGTTTTCAGGATCGCGCAGAGAAATCTGTGCTGTGAACTCATTGAAATTAACTACCCTGAAAATATACTGAACCAGATCAATTATACTTTTAAATTCATCCTTTAGCTGATCAGGTCTGCAATAATGATGAGCATCATCCTGTGTAAAGCTTCTGACTCTTGTAAGCCCGTGTAATTCACCGCTTTGTTCATATCTGTAAACGGTTCCGAATTCAGCCAGCTTTAGCGGAAGATCTTTGTATGAATGAGGAGTAGCATTGTAGATCTCACAGTGATGAGGGCAGTTCATCGGTTTAAGCATGAACTGTTCTCCCTCCTGCGGTGTCGACATTGGCTGGAAAGAGTCTTTCCCGTATTTTTCATAGTGCCCCGAAGTCTTGTAAAGATTTACGTTACCTATATGTGGTGTTGCCACAATCTGGTAACCTCTTGCCTTTAGCACCCTGGTCATAAAGTTAATCAGGTTCTGCCTCAATTCTGCTCCCTTGGGCATCCATAAAGGAAGACCCATTCCAACCTGCTGCGAAAATGTAAAAAGTTCCAGCTCTTTTCCAATACGGCGATGATCCCTTTTTCTGGCCTCCTCAAGGAAAACAAGATACTCATCAAGCATCTTCTGCTTAGGATATGTTATACCGTATATCCTTGTCAGCATCTTGTTCTTTTCATTTCCCCTCCAGTAAGCCCCGGCAACTGCCAGAAGCTTGATGGCCTTTATCGGCTCAGTGGAAGGAAGATGCGGCCCACGGCAAAGATCTGTAAAATTACCCTGAGTATAAATTGTAATTGTTCCGTCTTCGAGTTCTTTAATAAGCTCAACTTTATATTCATCGCCTTTGGCTGAAAAGATCTCCAGTGCCTCCTTCTTACTTACTTCCCTTCGTTTAATCAGATTGTTTCCGGAAGTAAGTTCCTTCATTTTATTTTCAATTTTTTGAAAATCGGCTTCAGAAATCACTTGTCCTTCACCTGGATCAACATCATAATAAAATCCATTCTCAATCGCAGGACCAATGCCAAATTTAATCTTCGGGTAAAGTAGCTCAAGAGCTTCAGCCATAAGATGTGCCGAGGAGTGCCAGAATGCATGCCTGGCAGCTTCATCTTCCCATTTATGAAGCTTTATTGTTGAGTGGGAAGTAATGGACCTTGTCAGGTCATATATTTCACCGTTGACAGTAGCAGCATAAACCTCTTTTGCGAGCCTTGGACTTATTTGTTCAGCTATTTCCAAACTACTGATGCCACTGTTGTATTCTTTAACAGAGCCATCAGGAAAAGTTATTTGAACCATTTTGTGAGTCTCTTTTTATAGGAGTGCAAAGTTAAAGATAATTTTTTAATAATATGGCGATATGAACTTATTTGAGGCACTTATGCAGCCACTCTGAAATAATTGTGTCTATAGTGAGTATGGCACATATTTTGAATTGGTTTGAATAACATTAATAATATTTCCAATGAAAAGATTAGTATTATTTTCAGTCTTAATTCCCCTCTTTCTTGTTTCATGCGAAATGAATCCACAGGCATTTTTTTCAGCAGACCCGGGCGATCCGGTTGTAGGGGAGGAGGTCTGGTTTACAAATACATCGGAAAATGCCGAAAGGTTTGAATGGGATTTTGGCGACGGGTATATTTCTGAAGAAGTTGATCCGATCCATGTATATACAGCTTCAGGTTATTACGATGTTGTATTGAAAGCTTTCTCAGGAACTGGTTTGTCTGATGAAGCTTTTCTGACTATTGATGTTAAAATACCGACTCTTCTGGAGATTGAAGTCCTGGAGTTCTATGATGAATACCCGGTTAAGAATGCAAGTGTCATACTTTATTCTACTCTGACTGACTGGGATAATGAAAAAAACATGGTAAATGAAGGAATTAGTGATGCCGATGGGAAGGTTGTATTCTCAGATCTTGACAATATTGTTTATTATGCAGATGTATGGGAAGAAAACCACGATAACTACGCCCTGAGGGATGAAGATGTGGGATTTATTCGCACTCCGGAAATTATACCTAACAAGATCAACAGATTTAAAGCTTATGTGGATATTGTTGATCATGGCAAAGGAGATTCAAGACGCGGAAAGGGAGTGGTTTTAAAGAAACTTGAAAGAAAGTTTGCGGATAAGAAACAGCCTGACCCAAATCCTGGTACCGACGGTTGGAAGGTTTTGTATGATAAAAGTTACAGGAAAAAATAATCTGAAAATATTTCAGAACCAGTTTTTTACAAGGTTCTTCCTGTCGTGCTGGAATTCGCTCAACCGGTATCTGATTTCAGAATTGTCCGATTCAATCTGGTACTCCCAGTAGCTTGAAATAGTATTAGGTGTAAGCAGTGTTCTTTTAATGTAGAGATGGTCACCCTTGCTGAAATCACACCTGTCGCCATAAGCGGAAATTTTACCAAAAGTGCTGTCCATAGTTGTTTTAATCCAGAGAAGGTAAGGTTCGCCAGGCTTCTCGGGAACGTGCTGCCTGTATTCGACAAAATTCCCGACATACTTCCTGGTAATCATCAGGGAATCTTCCTGTACCGATTGTCTGGAAGTTGCACATGATGCAAGTATTATCAGAAAGGTAAAAACCAGTTTATTCATAACCGCATGTCTAAAATCAGATAATATCTTATCAACGTAAAAGGTTAATCCTTTATTGGATTTAGTCAGCTGATATTAATGGATCCCACTCTGCAAATTTACAAAAAAGGTATTCCCGCATTTTCATATATATTTTAAAATCTATATTTTACCCGGATAAGCAATGGTTCCGTGATATTTATTAAAGCCTTTTTCAGTCATAACTGACATAAGGGGATCTTTTTCTCCTTTCATAGTGGCACAACCGATTTCCCCATTTTTGTTAATTGCGACAAATTTCTCACTTGGGAAGAAACCAGGATTTACTTTTTTATATCTGCCGGCAATCATGTTCAGAGCATCTTCGCATGCCTGCTGGGGTGTGAGTCCCTCCTTCATTTTAAGTACCATATAATATGATGCACAGGATTTAATAACATCCTCACCACGGCCGGTAGCTCCTGCAGCGCCAACTTCATTATCCACGTAAAGTCCGGCCCCTATTATAGGAGAATCTCCTACACGGCCGTTAAGCTTAAAGCTCAGACCGCTGGTTGTTGTACAACCTGCAATATCTCCGTTGAAATCCATTGCAATTACATTAGTTGTTCCATAGTGGTTTTCAATTTCCGGGAAATCGTGCCAGTAAGCTTCTTTATTTGTCATATTTTGAAGATGTTCCGGTGCTCCCCAGTCATCTTTCTGACTCATTTCTTCCTTCCATCTAAGCCATATTTTACGCGCTTTTTCTGTAAGCAGGTTTTCTTCTTTAAAACCCCACGCCCTTGCAAATTCGAGAGCACCGGCTCCGACCAGCAAAACATGATCAGTGTGCTGCATCACCAGCCTGGCCACAGATGAGGGTGTTTTAATGTTTTCGAGGCAGGCAACAGCTCCTGCCGAATAAGTTTTTCCATCCATAAAAGAGGCATCCAGCTGGACCACACCTCTTTCGTTGGGCAATCCGCCGTAACCTACGCTTGTATCCTCCGGATCGACCTCAATTATATTAGCCGCCTTTTCAACAGCATCTATGGCGCTGCCTCCTGATTTAAGAATTTCCCAACCCGTCTCCATGGCTATGCGCCCGGTTTCGTTGCTATGGCTTGTAATAATCAAAGGTGTAATACCTCTGACCTGACTTCCAAAAGTCTTTGCACTGAATGAAGGGAGGATAACCGCTCCTGCTCCTGCACCTATAGTGCTGAAAAAGAAGTTGCGTCGTGATATGGTTTTCATTGCTGAAACAACGTTTAACAATATAAATGACTTTTTTTCAGGGCGGAAACTTGAAAGCGAGGTTTGCTACAAGTGTCAAAATCAGTAAATTCCTGTTAAAACCTGTTATCTGCCGAGAACTTTGTACAGATCATTTTTGATTATTCCCGTCCATACTTTGTAACCATCCTGATTCAGATGAAGTTTGTCATCCAGGAAAAGTTCTGTCCGGGGAAGTCCCTCTCTGGTCAGAAATGACTGTTCCGTATTGATGAAATATGTGTTCCTGTGACTTTTGCAAACCCGGCTGATATTTTCGTTTGCCTCCCTGATCTCCGGCCATACATGCCATCTGGCAGCGGTAGGAGTGATGCCGATCCAGAAAACAGGTGTATCTTTATACTTCCTGCGGATTATATAAAGGGTTTTGCGGAAGAGTTTTGCCACCTCGGCCGGCGTTTTATCAGCTTCATTGCCTGCAATATCGTTAGCTATGAAGATCACTATTGCGCTGCAGGGATGGGGATAAATAATTCTGTCGGCATAAACAGCGAAATCACTTAGTTTGGCACCACCGTAGCCACGCTGAATAACGCTGTATGGCAGCATATCCTTTGCAATGTCGGACCACAGTTTTATGCTGGAACTGCCTGCAAACAATATCGCATCATCAGGATAAGATTTTGTTACATCAAGCTGTTCAAATTTCTCTATATCACCCTCCCATGCTTTTACTTCAGGAAGCTCCCTGTATGTTTTAAGAGGAGAGCAGGCGGTCAGAATTAATAATGCTAATAAAAGGTATCTGCGTATCATGATTTTTAAAATTTCGTAAAATGCAAAGTTAAAGTTTATTATCAAAAATACGTAATTTAAACCTTCCTAAGAATTCGTGAAATACAATAGGAGTAATATTTTAATTTATAAAAAAAAGTTACGTTTGTATTAATTATACTTACCATCCTAATAAAGTCATTTAAATCCAATGTCAAAAAAACAGTTATTTCTAACCAAACCCCTGAGTCAGCTGCTTTATGAATCGAAGGAAACCGGCGGTTTAAAAAGGTCTCTTACAGCGCTTAATCTTACAACACTTGGAATAGGTGCTATAATTGGTGCTGGTATTTTTGTCCTTACAGGTCAGGCTGCTGCCCAATATGCCGGACCTGCAATAGTTTTATCATTTGTTGTCTCCGGTCTGGCATGCGGCTTTGCCGGTTTATGTTATGCTGAATTTGCTTCGATGATACCCATAGCCGGAAGCGCATATACTTACTCCTATGCTACTCTTGGTGAATTTTTTGCCTGGATTATTGGATGGGATCTCATTCTCGAGTATCTGTTTGCCGCTTCAACAGTTTCAGTCGGCTGGTCAGGATATGTTGTAAGTTTTTTGAAAGACTTCAATATTTTCCTCGCACCCCAGTTCACGAATGCCACCGGAACTGTGCTGGTAAATATCCCGGAACTTGGATGGAAACCCCTCTCTGCTTTTGCACAATCTCTGACAGAATCCGGAATAAATATTGATTCTCTTCCCCATGTCACATGTATAATTAATTTACCGGCAATGTTCATTGTGGCGCTGTTATCCACCCTGCTTGTAATAGGAATCAGGGAATCGGCAAATTTTAATAATATTATGGTCATCACAAAGGTATCAGTGATCATTCTGTTTATTGTCCTTGGTTTTATGTTTGTAAAGTCAGCAAACTGGCATCCTTTTATTCCGCCAAACAAAGTGGAATCTACACCGATTTCCGAATATGGTTCATTTTGGGATTGGCTGAGGGCTTACGGTTCCGAGTTCGGAAAGTATGGTATCAGCGGTATACTCAGGGGAGCAGGGGTGATTTTCTTTGCATATATAGGTTTTGATGCAGTGTCTACTGCCGCCCAGGAAGCTAAAAATCCGCAAAAAGATATGCCTGTTGGAATTCTGGGGTCACTTGGAATTTCAACAGTACTCTATATTCTTGTTGCAATAGTACTTACAGGCATAGTAAGCTATAAATCCCTCAATGTTGCCGATCCGGTCGCAGTTGGGGTGGATGCCATGGGGAAGGGGATGTTCTGGTTACGGCCTATCGTTAAAATTGCTGCTATTGCAGGATTAAGCTCAGTTATTCTTGTGATGCTTCTTGGTCAGCCCAGGATATTCTATACAATGTCAAAAGACGGTCTTCTTCCACCTGTTTTTTCTAAAGTCCATCCGCGTTTCAAAACTCCTTACATAAGTACTATTGTTACCGGTATTGTTGCAATGATCATTGCAGGTATTCTTCCGATCAGGATTCTGGGGGAGCTGGTTTCAATAGGAACCCTCCTTGCATTTATAATTGTATGTATAAGTGTTCTGGTTCTTAGAAAAAGAAGACCCGATCTTGAAAGACCGTTTAAAACTCCATGGGTGCCGCTTGTTCCCATTCTGGGCGCCGTGATATGTTTTATCCAGATGGCTGCACTGCCTCTCGACACATGGCTAAGACTTGTTGTCTGGATGGCACTTGGCTTCTGCATTTACTTCTTTTATGGCGTAAAACACAGCAAAGTAAGGTTGGAAAATAAGAACAAATAAAAAACCAATCATTAAAGCTGCCTGGTAATCAGAGCTCATCTGAAAAAACTGCACGGGGCAGATCACGCATGTTATATCTGGAAGCCATCGATTCTCCATAAGCGCCTGCTGATCTTATTGCTATGATATCTCCCCGTTTTGTCTCCGGAAGTTCTAAATGCTTGGCAAAAGTATCCGATGATTCACATACAGGTCCCACAACATCATAATAGCCACTGGTTCCTGATGAAGTAAGGTTCTCGATCTTATGTTGAGCCTGGTAAAGAGCCGGTCTGATCAGGTCGGTCATACCAGCATCGATAATTGCGAAAACGGTGTTGCTCCCTTTCTTGATAAAAAGTACCCTGGAAATAAGAGAACCGCATTGCCCTACCAGCGACCTTCCTGGTTCAACGTGAATGTTTTGACCGGGAATATGTCGTACATAATTATTAATCAGCGAAAAATAATTCTGAAACTCAGCCTGTTTCTCCGGATTTTCATAATCAATTCCCAGACCTCCGCCAACATTTATTATTTCGAGCGTTATATCATGCAGATCAAACCACTCCTGAAGTTCATTTATTTTTGAACACAGACTTCTGAAAACCGACATTTTTGTGATCTGTGAACCAATGTGGAAGTGTATTCCTTTTAGTCTGATATGTTTCAAAGTTTTCAGCCGGTTAAGGACTTCTTCAAGGTCCCATATGTTTATACCAAACTTGCTTTCCGGAATCCCGGTGGTTATGTATTTGTGGGTAAAAGCCTCAACAGAGGGATTTATTCTAAGCGCGATGGTTGCAGTCTTCCCTGTCCGGGAAGCAATAGAGTCTATTACTTCAATTTCGGGTATCGATTCGCAGTTAAAGCAAAGAATTTCAGCTTTCAGCGCTGCTTCAATATCTCTATCAGTTTTGCCGACACCCGCAAACACTATTTCTGAATGGTTAAATCCCGCTTTTAATGCGCAATCAATCTCATTATAGGTTACACAGTCGGCGCCGAAACCATAGGAGGAAATCACTTTCAGTATCCGCGGATTCGCATTTGCTTTTACAGCATAATGTACTTTCCAGCCTAAGATGGATGATTCTTTCTTAATAGCATCACAACCACTCCTTAAAACGTCGAGATCATAAAAGTAAAATGGCGTGGCAAGAGCCTGAAATTTTTTGATTGTTTCTTTATTGAACATTTTACTGGTCAAATAGAAATTTGTTTAAAAGTCTGAGCGCTTCTATTTTATCTCCCGTATCAACAAGAATTGATAAGCTATACGGGCTTCCTCCATAAGAGATCATTTTAAGGGGAATAGAATTTAAAGCTTCAAAGATCTCCGGTGCTGATCCGGGTTTTTCTGACCTGAAGTCGCCAACAATACAGATAATAGTCTGATCATGACCAATATCGACAGTTCCAAGTTCCTGAAGCTCCCCTTCAATCTTGTCTAAAAACTGAGGATTATCAACAGTAATTGAGACAGATACTTCTGATGTGGTTATCATATCAATAGGTGTCCTGTAAGCCTCAAAGATCTCAAATACTTTTCTGAGAAAACCATATGCCATAAGCATTCTGTCTGATTTTATCCTGATAACAGAAATGCCATCCTTTGCAGCAACAGCTTTATAATCCTCAGGAGTATAAGCGGAAGTTATGATGGTCCCTTCATCCTTTGGATCCAATGTATTCTTAAGTCTTACAGGGATATTCTTTTCTTTCGCAGGATTAACACTGGAAGGATGGAGAATTTTTGCTCCAAAATATGCTAGTTCGGCCGCCTCGTCAAATGATATTTCACGTATTACTTTGGTATTTTCCACAAACCTTGGATCATTATTGTGAAAACCGTTAATATCTGTCCATATCTGTATTTCCGATGCATTAACAGCGGCACCGAGCAGTGAAGCAGTAAAATCGCTGCCTCCCCGCTTAAGGTTATCTATTTCACCAACAGCATTCCGGCAAATGAATCCCTGTGTTATAATGATTTTCTCATCGCTGAGGTTTTCAAGTTCCCTGTTGAAGCTTTCTGCTATATAAAAGGAGTCAGGTTCACCATCCTTATCAATACGCATGAAATTAAGTGCAGGTAAAAGAACTGACCTGATGTTCCTCTCTTTTAATAAATTGTGGAACAAAGCGGTTGAGATCAACTCCCCATGGGCAAGAATTACCTTTTCATTCTGCCGGATAAAGGTTCCGGTGGAAAAACTTTTTATGTTATCAAAATGGTAATTAATAAGTTCATTCCCCTGAGTCCTGAATTGTTCAGTATCAAATAGTTCATCAACCACCCTGTGATATTTTGATCTGAGAGCTTCATTCTTTACTAAAGCCTCCCCGGATTTACCTGCAATCAGCAGATCTGAAATCTCCACAAGGCTGTTTGTGGTTCCTGATAATGCAGACAAAACAACTACTTTTTTTTCATCATCATTTATCAGCGGGATAATAGATCTCATTCTGTCGGGATTACCTACAGAAGTTCCGCCGAATTTCATAATCTTCATCTTCTTTTCCTTATTATTATTTATAAAAAAACCTGCATCATTTTGCAGGTCTGTCTCTTGATTTAAATAGGACATAGTTTAAGCAGACCTGCCCGGCAGATTCTTAAATAACCTTATGTTCTTTTTTATTAAGTTCTTCATATCAAATGGACAACAGGCAAAAATATAATTTTAATCGATACAGAGTATTTAATTTACAGATTTTTCTTATTTTTGCACCCGCCGTAAACTTTTTACAGGCAGGTTCTTTTAGGTTTTAAGAATTAACAGACTTAATAAGCCCAGATGGCGAAATTGGTAGACGCGCTAGTTTCAGGGACTAGTGTCAGTAATGATGTGCAGGTTCGAGTCCTGTTCTGGGCACGGGTTTAAGACAAAAGACAAAAGTCTCAAGACAAAAAAAATGTCGGATTGATTTTTTTCTTTTATCTTTTTACTTTTATCTTTTGTCTTTTATCTTGTTTTTGCCCAGATGGTGAAATTGGTAGACACGCCAGCTTGAGGGGCTGGTGCCGGTTACGGTGTGCAAGTTCGAGTCTTGTTCTGGGCACAACCTTATATAAGTAAAGCCTTGTAATTTTGATAATTGCAGGGCTTTTCATTTCCTCAACTAAAGAATAACGAAAAAGGTTTTCCATTTGACTTACTTCTGAAGGGTTTTTATTAATACCGGATTCAATCGTTTTTGAAGGGATTTGGGATGAATTATCAACATCTATCAGTTTTAAGTCTTATTAACGGACAGTTTTAAGATTGTTTTTGTTAATTTAG
>CAYPKL010000096.1:0-2782 GCA_964411285.1 uncultured Rikenellaceae bacterium | reverse complement strand
TACGACTGGATCGCCGCCGGCGGCAAGATCGGCAGCAAGGGCCAGATCATCGCCCCGGCACCCGGCTGGACCCACCCGGGCGGGGGCCCGATGGAGTTCGGCAGAAAGGCCGACGGCAGGCGCGACCTCTCGAAAAACCTCGCCCAGGGCGAGCCGCTGAAGCCCCTGCCGCTGGACGGGGACTACTCCTCCCGATACACTCCCGACGGGAACAGCCGCTTCCGGTCAAGCGGGGTTGTCGAGGGGGACTGCCTGATGTGCCACCTCAAGGGATACCGGCTTGACCGCCGAAACGATCAGATCAGCCGCCGCAACTACCGCTGGGCCGCCACGGCCGGCGCGGGGCTGGGCGAGATCCGGGGCGCCGTTTTCGCCTTCAACAACCCCGAGGCAGGACCGGCCGTCGAGGGCTACGACAGGGGATCGTGGAATTTCTCGACCCGACCCGCCGTCCGCTACGGGTGGGATGACCGCAAACTCTTTACGCCGGAGGGGAAATTCAAGGGAAGCCTGCTGATCAACAAGTCCGTCGAAGTGGACAACTGCACCCAGTGCCACCGCCAGATGGACGGCACGAAATCGGGCACCCTCTACCTGCCCGCGGGCGATCTGCACCTCAAGGCGGGGCTCCGGTGCACCGACTGCCACACCCTGGCCGGCAAGACTCAGGCCGAACGCCTCCGGCACCGGATCGGCAAGGGGTGGTCGCCCACGGCCACGGCCCGCAACGACCTCGATGGTGCGGGGATGAAGACCTGCGCAGACTGCCACCTCGAGGGCAAGTATCGGCCGACCCGGGCGGGGATGCCGAAAGAGGCGAAGAACCCCGACAACCTCCACCGTTCGCTCTTCCACAAGGCGACCTTCCACTTCTACCTGCTTCACTGCTCGGCCTGCCATGCCTCGGAGCGGAAGACCCGCAGCGTCTATCTCGTGGATCACAGCACGGGACAGCCGGCATGGTACTCGACGGACAAGGCAGGTCTGATCACCCGCCCCGATGAGCTGAAACAGTTCGCCTCGGAGCTCTGGAAGCCCTGGACGGACCGCCACGAGCGCGTCAGGGGAGACGGGGAGCGATACGTGCCGGCCGTGCCCAAGGTAAGCCAGTGGTTCGGCGAAATGCTCTCCGAGGGGGTCGCGAGGCCTATCGGCCTCGAACACGTGAGAAAAGCGGCTGCAGGCCAGAAGAAGCTCACGACGGTCGAGGTCCTCACCCACACGGGCGAAAAGGTGAAGCGGACCACCGTGGCTACCGAGGCGGACATCCTGGTCATGATCAAGAGCCTGGAGGGCATGGGGTATAAAAACGTCGTCTTCGTGGCCGACCAGCTCTATGAACTCAAGAAAGACAAGATCCTGGGGCGCCCCGTGCCGGCTCTGACACGGACCGTCATGTTCCCGATCTACCACGGAAACCTGCCCGTTTCGGCCAAGAAAACGCTGGGACAGAAGGGAAACAAAGACGGGTGCACAGACTGCCACGCCGACAATGCGCCCTTCTTCACGAAACTCAAGGTGCGCGGCGTGGGAAAATTTCTGAAGGATAGTTACCCGACCCCGAAAGAACCGATTGCGGAGCCGCAGATGGTCGACTGGGGGCTGACAGGGGTGCCGCCCTCGGAGTGAGGAAGGGTTCAGGGTGCAGGGTCAAGGGTCCAGGTGAAGGAAAGAGGGATCAGGGTTAAAGGGCGGGGTACAGGATAAAAAAATGACATTCGAGTCTCGACATCCTTTGATCCGGTTGATCATGCCCATGGCATTGATGCTGATTCTTGCCCTGGCGGCGTGCGGAAAGCCGAAGGAGGCGCCGCCGCAGTGGAAGGTCATTGATGCGTCGACGCTTCGCGCCATGATGGCTTCCGACAAGAACCTGCCCGTGTTCAACACGATGAGCGAGCTCGAGTGCCTCGATCACCGCATCCCCGGCACCCGCTGCCTCGCCTGTGAGGATGTCGAGAACAACCCCTCCGTCCTTCCGCCTGACAAAGAGCGCGTCATCGTGTTCTACTGCGAGAGCGCCGGATGCTACCGGAGCTGCCGCGCCGCCGATGCCGCCGTAAAGGCCGGCTACAAGCAGGTTCATGTCCTGGAGGGCGGGATGCCCTCCTGGAAGCAGGCGGGCTACGCCATGGAGACCATCGAGCGGATCCCGCGTGGTTCGATCCAGTCCCTCCGGGCTGAGGCCCTGAAGAAGATGCTCGCGGAGCGCAAAGATCTTCTCCTTGTCGATGTCCGCTCGGAGAAGTCCTACAAGACAGGCCACATCGAAGGGGCGTTGAATATCCCGATGTACCGTTTCACCAGCAGCTACGCCGAGATCCCCCTGGACCGCACGCTGGTTCTCGTCGATGACCGCGGCTTCAGGACGTTCCTGGCGGGAAGCTACCTGGAGATGAAGGGCTACCGGGTCATGAGGCTCTTCGGCGGCATGGAGGCCTGGCAGGAGATGCAGGCAGCGAAGTGACGGGAAACCTACCCGAACCGAACGGATGGAATCGATGAAGATGGGGGCAGCAAAGAAGCGAAAGGGACTCCGGGCAGGTCTTGTTCTGCTGGCGGTATTCGCCGTCCTCTGCCTGCCTCCTTCCGCCCCGGCGGCCCAGGACTGCCGGTTCTGCCACGACGAGCCGCTCTACCGGGTCGACTTCAACCAATCGATCCACGCCGGCAACGGCTGCACGAGCTGCCACACGGGGATCACGAACATCGAGAAGCATCGCGACGGCAAGGAAAAGCCCGCCCCCGTCGACTGCGGCAGCTGCCACCAGGAAATCGCGAA
>CAYPKL010000095.1:0-10275 GCA_964411285.1 uncultured Rikenellaceae bacterium | reverse complement strand
ATTGTGAGTTATGAAAAAAGCCGAATGGGCAACTGCAAAATAATCTGGTGTTATTTTTCGGTTGGTTTCATTAATAAATTAAAATGCAAACCGAAACTAAATCGTAATTTTTCGAATAAAAGAGCAGAATTTCCCAGGTTTCCTGCATAAATAACCTGTACCTGCCCTTTGACTGATTTGGATCCTCCCCGAAAGGTCAGGGCAGGTTCAAGGAGCCATGGGTTGCTGTTCTGTTTAAGGGTAATAAGTTCATCTGAATGATATACTGTGCTGTTCATCTCAATATCGTAGAAATCCATTCTGCTGAGCCGGCATGAAAAAGCTCCTTCCAGATATTCGCTTTTTATTCCGATATCAGGCTGAATGAAAAATTTCGAAAACGAGAGGTTAGCGGTTCCATCGGGAATCCATGTCCAGGTAAACCAGCTATCGTATTCATCATATGAAAATGCATGACGCTGAGATCCCTTTCCATACCCGCCATATATTTCAAATACTCCTATGTCACTGAATGAGGTGTAATAGCCGGCAGTACCTTCAAAATAATTAATTTTTGAAAAATCAGAAACAGAATTGGATGTGTTGTCGTTTCCTCCAGTCATCAAGTTTGCAGTTAATGCCACATGTGCGGGAAGAGATAATCCTGCCTGAATTTCAAAGCTGTTATTTACTAGTCCGAAGCTGCCTGCGACATTTCCGGAAAATTGATTCTTTTCTGTAAACAGCGGGACATCCTGAGTGTTTGGTGAGTAATAAAAATGAGGATAGGAACAACCATACATAAATAGGATAATCAATGAAATAATTGAAATAATGTTCTTTATCATTTTATTAGTTCAGTTGAGATTTATATATAAATCATTGATAAAAGAATAAAATATTGAAGAACTTATTATTATCAAAGTTATGCCAGCAAAAAGCAAAAGTCAAGGTTTCCTTTGACTTTCTAATTTTCATTTTAATTCTTCAGAAGATTGATTACCGCTTATACACAAGTATTGAAGTAAAATCAAAGAGAGAGTAAAGTTTGCAGTTTAGGATATTAAATGCATAAGATTATTAGCTATTTTTATTATATAAATATCTTATTATGAAAAGGCTGGCTTTTACTTTTCTGGTTTTATTGGTTATAGCGGCATGCTCCGGCTATATCCACGACCCTGATAAAATCATAGGTATCAAGATTTATGAATACGACAAAGATTTTAATACTCTGGTTGACAAATGGAAAGACATGGGTATCAATACAGCCTTTGTCAGTAAAGAGCTGGCAGCTAATATTGTCTTCAGGAAAATATTGAAAGAGAATAATATAAGGGTTTACATAATTTTTCCGGTCTTCTATAACCCTGAATTACTGCATAGTGATAGCACACTTTATGCAATAACCAATAAGGGTAGAATTGCCAAAGACGACTGGGTAGAGTTTGTCTGTCCCTCTCGCACTGCTTATAGGACAATGAAAATAGAAGAAGCGGCAGAGTTGGTCAGAAGACTTGAACCGGATGGCCTGAGCATTGATTTTATCCGCCACTTTGTATTCTGGGAGATGATCAATCCCGGCAGGACAGAAGAGGGCATTGATATTACCTGCTTTTGCGATACCTGTGTAAATAGATTCTGTAAGCTGGAAGGTATTACACTGCCTGATAACTATGCGGCGGCAGAACAAAAGGCAACCTATATATTGGATCGCTTTTCTGAAAGCTGGAACGAATACCGTTGTGACCTGATTGCTTCAATGGTGGAGGGACTTGCAGATAGAGTCCGGAGTATAAAACCCAATATAAAAATCAACGTTCATGTTGTTCCATGGAGGGACTCTGATTTTGGTGGTGCAAACATAAAAGTGGCCGGGCAGGATTTGAAAAAGATAGCACCCAATGCCGATTACATATCTCCGATGTGTTATTCCCAGATGCTCAAACGTGATGCTGACTGGATTGCATCGGTGGTAACCGAAATGGACAAAAAAGCCTCCAACATGATCTTACCCAGCATTCAGGTGTATCCCTATTATATAGATGATACTTTCACCGTTGATGATTTCAGAAAGTGCATTGATGCAGCAATGAAGAATCCTTCAAAGGGAGTCGTGTTTTTTTCATGGCCGTTGTTCGAGAAAGATACGGAACGGATGAAAATCAAAAGATATAAATAAGCAGGGATTATTTTCCGGATGTTTAATTGGCATAGATAAGCATCGGTCGTAGCATCAAAGTAAGATAAATGTATCTTAAACCTATATCTGTATGTGAATAAATCAATAGCCTTAATGAACACCGGATGACTACCAAATTAAATATATTTGTATAACTATACCCCTCATGTTAAATTTATGGTAGAACCTGAAATGAAATCTGTTGAATCCGGTCGGTTGATATCCCTGGATGCACTGCGCGGGTTTGATATGTTTTGGATCATCGGTGGGGCTTCCATCTTAACAGCCCTTGCAAAACCTGTTGGCTGCCCTCTGGATGCCATACTCCCCCAGTTTGAACATGTGAGATGGGAGGGGCTGCACTTCTTTGATCTGATTTGGCCCCTCTTTATGTTCATCGTTGGAGTTTCAATTCCGCTTTCCGTTGAGAAACGGATGGCAAAGGGTGAATCAAAGCGGAGCCTCTATCTCCATGCAATTCGTCGCTCAATAATCCTCTTTTTCCTGGGTATGGTTTTGCAGGGAGGATTGTTACAATGGGATCTTTCAAAGCTGCATCCATGTTATAGTGTTTTGCACGGAATTGCAGCTGGTTATCTTATAGCGGTTATTGTGGTAATTGAGCTAAAACCTAAATATCAGGGTGTCGCAACAGCAGTTTTTCTCCTTATTTATTGGGCTGTCATTATGCTGATACCTGTTCCGGGAAAAGGTGCAGGGATTCTTACACCGGATGGCAATATAGCCACATGGTTTGACCAGCTGGTGCTTGGACGGTTTCATCATGGAGAAAACACCTGGTTCCTCAGTTATCCTGCTTTTGCATCTTCAGTACTTTTGGGAGTAATGGCCGGTCACCTGATTAAGATGCCTCTTTCAGAAAACAAAAAAGTCATATTTCTCGCATGCGCCGGCGTTGGCTGTACTCTGCTTGGCCTTCTATGGAGTACGGTATTCCCTATAATCAAACTGTTATGGACAAGCTCATTTGTACTTGTAGGAGGAGGCTTTGGCTTCCTTATGCTTTCGCTATTCTACTGGATCATTGAAATTAATGGGTTTCGCAAGTGGGCATTTTTCTTCAGGGTAATCGGGATGAATTCCATAACCGTCTATTTTGTCGCCATGCTAGTGAATTTCAGGCAGATCGGCGACATATTTGTCGGGAACCTGCTTCCCCGGTTAGGTTTATGGGATGATTTTGTTTCAGAGACAGTTGCCCTTACAATAATCTGGTTCTTATTCTACTGGATGTACCGGACAAAAACATTTGTGAAGCTTTAATTTTTCTGGTGTTCAACCCATTCGGGAATATTTATTTTCTGGTGGATAATAAGGCTGAATTAAAATAGGAATTAATGTGCAAACGATTCATAATCACTTTACTATTATTATCATTTAATAAGTTATATTCACAAAATATCGACATAAAGCTGCTTCGGTCAGTATATTCACCCGAAGCAGTCAGCTCTGATAATTTCTTCCGCTTTTTATCAGATTCGGAGGTTTATCTGGTTATTGGCACGCCAGCAGCTACTGCGGCCGTAGGACTTATCAGGCATGATAAAACCATGTTAAGAAATGCTTGTGTTACAATGGCATCTACCGTATTAAATGTTGCTGTTACTAATGCTCTTAAATATTCTGTTAACCGTGAACGTCCCTTCATAACCTACCCTGATATTATTAAGAAAACAGATACTCATAGTCCTTCTTTTCCTTCGGGACATACAGCAAATGCATTTGCTGCAGCCACATCATTTAGTCTGGCTTACCCTGAATGGTATATTATTGCTCCCTCCTTTGTATATGCCGGAACTGTTGCATATTCAAGGATGCATCTTGGAGTTCATTATCCTTCTGATGTGGCAGCCGGAGCAGTAATAGGTGCAGGATGTGCATACATTACGTATAAAGTAAATAAGTTACTCCTGGAAAAGCACAAAATCAAACCTTACGATTTCCGTGATCGGTAAACCGGTTGTATCGCTTTTTTGGTTAACCAGGCAAGAACGAATGCTGCATTATCAATCAGGAGATGACGCTTCTTCCCGTTTAGTGCGAAAGACACCCAAAATTAAGATGAGGTCCTTATTTCCATTATTTTCTCACGGAAAGGATTATTGCGGGATCTTAATGATGATTGGCTATCTTCATTAACTGTGTCTATAATCGTTTTGATCTTGTTTATCTGCCCCATAGCCCTTTCGACTGAAGTTTTACAGTTATTATCCATGAACCACGGGCGCTGCCGGGATTACCTAAAAACAGTGCAGAACAAGAAAGGTATCTTTCCCGACACCTGGGGTGTCGACTTCCAGTAGCCCGGGTCTCACCCCGGGAAAAGAGCACCACACAGCATTTGCAACCCCGGAGGGGTTGACTTCCAATTGATTTATTCTGATTGTTTTGCTTATATTTGTTGTGCTGCTGACTTTAATTGGAATAAATATGTCAACCTGCACCCAGATTCTTTACCAGATAGTCTTTGGTAGTAAAGACTACACCGGATTCCTTAATTTGGAAAACCAGGGTTCCCTTTTCGGTTATATTGTTGATATTTTGAGGAAAAGGGAATGCCATCCTTACAAGGTGGGAGGATGTGGAAATCACGTTCATATTCTTACACATCTTATTTTATTTAGCCCTGTCAGGGGCTTAAAAAGAAAGTCATGATTATGATTTTGTGAGGCCTTTTCAAGGCCAGGGCTCATGTTGCCGGCACCAGCAATCCCTGGATGAACAGGGGATCTATTCGATTCATCATCAGATTCAGTTATACTTAATATATTGTATTATAATAAGTAATTCATTCAATGCAGTATAAATATTACCTGTAACGATATATGGGTTTAACTAAAAAAACCACCTAAGGTGCATTTAATAATAAAAGACAAAAATCAAATGCTAACAGCCAATGAAAATTTATCAAAAAAAGTTGTGTATGGAGATTAGGGCGGGACCGGAGCTACTGGAAGTCCAGCCTTAAAGGCTGGAGAAATACGGCTCCTGCCAGCCCCCCAAAGTACAAACATCCCTAAAAACATAGACCGGGACACCCATAATCGCGACAAATATCTCTTTTATAGCTTAGATATCTGTTAGTTATCTTTTTCAGCCCATTAAAACCGCCTTTTGTTCTACATAAAATTGACACGTTCAATCTTTTCTCCACCCATGTTGCCCAATGACCATCCTACTTGTCCCATGTTGCGGTATTACAAGTGCCGCGTGCCAGCATCCAAGTAACAGCAACAGGTTGTCCATCTTTCCTGCCCCTTTCCCCAATTTCTCCCTTCCATCCAGGTAATAGAAAAATCATGTTTTATATCACCCGTCAATGGTTCATCAACACAAGCATACCAGCCCGATTCTAAATGCGATGAAGTACTATAGACATCCCTCTGTGCCTGAACATTTGCTGTGCTTACTGAAGAACAAAAGCTGTTTGATAAAGAATATTACTGAAAATGGTTTCCTTTTCATAGTACTGAAAAAGGTATATTCAGATAGAACTTCAACAGGGATGTAAAAAAAAATCCTGCAAATGCTTGATTTACAGGATTCATTTAAAATGTAACTCTCTATATATGAGTCATTTTGTGGAGATTAGGAGAATCGAACTCCTGACCTTTTGACTGCCAGTCAAACGCTCTAGCCAACTGAGCTAAACCCCCTCGTTGGACGCCCCAAAATTAAGAAAAAAATACTAATAATAAAACATACTGTTGTTGGTGTTGTTTATTACTTTGCAGTAAAGTTGTTAATTACTATTTTTGTGAAATTTTAAAAACAAAAAATTATCTCAAACTGAAGAAATGGATATCCGAATATTTGACCTTTTTTAAAAACAGCTTATTAACAGATCCAGTATTAAAGTGAAAGTAAAAGAATCAGATACAACCTTACCAGAAAAATCTGTAAATCGCGATGCAAAAATATCTGATTTTGATGATCTTATTTTTGAAAACCGCAATAAAGAATATGGAGCTTACCAGCTTCGGAAGAAATATAATTCAGTACTACTGGGGGGGCTGATAATTGCTTCATTAATAGCAATAACAGGTGTGATGATCCCGTTTCTTCTGAGACCAAAAAATGAGAGAGTATTATCAGCCGGAAGGGGAGGTGTTATGATACAAATGGAAAATTTTTCCCAGCCGGAAGAGCAGATATATGTTCCTCCCGCACCCCCGCCTCAGGAACCTGAAAGGATCCAGGAAGTCGTCAAATATGTACCCCCGGTAGTTGTCGATACGGTTTTTCCTGAAGAGATTAAACAATTGACTACAGAAGAGGTTCTTGCCTCAGGCGACGGAGAGATCAGGGAAGCAACAGGTTCCGGGTCCGGAGATGGACTAATCCCGGGTACCGGAGGAGGAGATGCAGAAGAGCCCTTTTTTCAGGTTGAAGTAATGCCTTCATTTAAGGGAGGTGACCTTACCCGGTTTCGTGAGTGGGTCGGGAAACGGACCAATTATCCTCAGGCTGCAATTGACAATAAGATCAGAGGCACGGTTT
Source organism: uncultured Rikenellaceae bacterium (assembly GCA_964411285.1). Lineage (GTDB taxonomy): Bacteria > Bacteroidota > Bacteroidia > Bacteroidales > VadinHA17 > LD21. The sequence continues at coordinate 3,593 of CAYPKL010000095.1, read as the reverse complement.
TTCTTACATTCATAGTTGAAAAAGATGGTTCGGTCAGCAATGTGACTGTACTAAAAGGAATTCACCCGCTGCTCGATGCTGAGGCAGTTAAAGTGATTTCCGAATCACCCAAATGGACCCCGGGGCTTCAGAGAGGACAACCGGTCAGGGTACGTTTTCAGATCCCTCTGAGTTTTATTTATTAAAATGTAATAAGAAGCAAAATTGAGAGTTATAAATATCTGTATTATAATAGGCTTATAAGATATGCATTGGAAACCTAAAGACAGAACTATGAAAAAAATAGCTCCCTTTCTTATGATTTTGATTATCTCACTTATGGGATGCGGCTCATCGAAAAAACAGCTTGAAAAAGGTAATTACGACGCAGCTCTCGATAAGGCTGTAAAACAATTACGTAAAGATCCTGATGATGCCAAACAAATAGCTATCCTCGACAGGTCATATAAAATTGCCAATGAGCAGGATAACGAAAGGATCAGGTTCCTGAAAATGGAATCTAAACCGGCCAACTGGGATGAGATTTTCATTTTAAATAAACGGCTAAGCGACAGACAGGCTCTTGTAAGGTCTGTAACTCCCCTGGAACTTGACGGGAAAAACATATCATATGAATATATAGACTACATGCCTGAGATGGTCGCTGCCAAGCGCAAATCGGCCGATTATTATTATGCCCACGGCAGCGAACTTATGAAAAACGGTTTGAAGGACTCTTACAGACAGGCTTTTAACGAGTTCCTGAGAGCAAAGGAATATGTTGGTGATTATGAAAATATTGATAAAAAGATAGAGGAATCAAAGTATCTGGGTATGAGCAGAGTCCTGATTTCCCTGCAAAATAAATCCATACTTAAATTTACACCTGAATTTGAGGAAGACCTGCTTGCTTTGGATCTTCCCAGACTTAACGGTGAATGGGTGGAATATCATACTGTGAATTACCATAATGACGTCCAATTTGATTATTTTATAAATATAAATGTCAGGAATATAGCCGTAAGTCCCGATCAGACTATGCAACGTGATTCCGTTATAAAGAAGGATGTGGAGGATGGATTCAACTATCAGCTCGACAAAAAGGGAAATGTAATGAAGGATTCTCTTGGAAATGATATAAAGACAAAGAAATACAAAACACTGCAGTGTGCACTCATCGAAACCATTCAGTCAAAAACCTGCATAATTGATGGTGACATCGAGATTATCCAGGTTGGTCCGTCAAAGGTCCTTAAAAAAGAGCCGCTTGGCGCACAGTCACAATTTGAAAATATTTCTGCGCGTGCTGTTGGAGATGTAGCAGCCTTAAGCTCTGCTCAGCTTGAAAAAACGAGGGCAAAAACTGTTATTTTCCCATCTGACATGGAAATGATACTCCGTTGTTCAGAATCGCTGAAGCAGGCAATAAATGGAGCAGTACAGAGTAACAAGCGACTGATTAACTAAATGATTGAGACCGGGAATCAGGGGGAAAAAGCTATTCTTATCGGATTGATCTATCCCGGGCAGGACGAGACCCAGGCTCTTGAGTATCTTGATGAGCTTTCATTTCTTGCGGAAACAGCAGGAGCAATCCCTGTCAGTAAATTCATGCAAAGACTTAATATTCCTGATCCCAGAACATTCGTAGGTTCAGGGAAGATAGTAGAGATAGCTGAGTTCGTGGCCGCGAACGATATCAACATTGCAATCTTTGACGATGAACTCTCCGGAAGCCAACTGAGGAATATTGAAAAAAGTCTCGGCTGCCGCGTACTTGACAGAACAAACCTGATCCTTGATATTTTTGCTGGACGCGCCCGCACTTCTCATGCCAAAACTCAGGTTGAACTTGCCCAATATCAGTATCTTTTACCGCGCCTGACAGGAATGTGGACCCACCTGGAACGGCAAAGAGGCGGCATAGGTCTGAGAGGACCCGGTGAAACCGAAATTGAAACCGACCGCAGAATAATCAGAGATAAAATCGCACTCCTCAAAACGCAACTCAAAAAGATAGATGTTCAGATGGCTACCCAGCGTAAAAATCGCGGAAAAATGGTGAGAGTGGCCCTTGTCGGTTATACAAATGTCGGGAAGTCGACAATAATGAACCTGCTGAGCAAATCAGAGGTTTTTGCTGAAAACAAGCTGTTTGCTACACTTGACACAACTGTAAGAAAAGTCGTAATAGGAAACCTCCCGTTCCTTTTATCCGATACCGTAGGGTTTATACGGAAACTTCCACATGATCTTGTTGAATCGTTCAAATCAACACTCGATGAGGTGAGGGAATCGGACCTGTTATTGCATGTGGTGGATATATCACATCCCGGATTTGAAGAACAAATACGTGTTGTAAACCAGACCCTAAAGGAACTTAACTCAACAAGTAAACCGGTAATTATTCTATTTAACAAGATTGACAGCTTTTCTTATACTGTTAAGGATGAAGATGATCTGACTCCGGTGACAAAGGATAACTATTCGCTTACAGATCTGAAAAAGAGCTGGATGGCTTCAGATAAAGATAATAGCACAGTATTCATCTCGGCAAAAACAAAAGAGAATGCCGAAGAGCTGCGACGGCTTCTGTATGAAGAGGTGAAAAAAATCCACACTAAAAGATATCCGTATAACGATTTTCTGTTTGAGTCAGCCTCAACGGATTAATACAGATTATTCGCCGACATATATTCTGCAATCTGGACCGCGTTTGTAGCAGCGCCTTTACGGATATTATCCGATACAATCCATAAATTAAGACATTTCTCCTTCGAAAGATCCCTTCGGATCCTTCCCACAAATACTTCATCCCTGTTATGAGTTAATATTGGCATTGGATATTTAACTTCAGAAGGGTTATCGTAAACAACAACCCCCGGGAAGTCACTTATCAGCTTCCGGACATCATCAATGTCATATTCATTTTCAAATTCAACGTTTACTGCCTCTGAGTGACCCCCTACTACCGGTATTCTCACTACTGTAGCAGTCACCATAATAGATTGATCTTCAAGTATTTTACGGGTTTCGTCAATTAATTTCTGCTCTTCTGTCGTATAACCGTCACTTTGAAATGTACCTCCATGGGGAAAGCAGTTCATGTCGATCTGATAGGGATAAGCCATTTCACCTTTTATTCCAAGGCGCTCGTTTTCCATCTGTTTTACTGCTTTTACTCCGGTCCCTGTCACCGATTGATAGGTTGCTACAACCAACCTTTTGATTTTGAATTTTCGATGAAGGGGAGCCAGCGCCATCACCATCTGTATTGTCGAGCAATTTGGATTTGCGATTATCCTGTCGCCCTTATTAATAACATGACTGTTGATCTCCGGAACAATTAACGGGACATTCTTATCCATCCTCCATGCCGATGAATTATCTATTACTATGATTCCATTTTCCGCAAACACCGGGGCCCACTCCTTTGAAGCTGAAGCGCCGGCAGAAAAAATTGCAAAAACAGGCTTCTCCCTGACAGCTTCTGAAACACTTACAACCTTAACAGCTTCTCCTTTAAAGATTATTTCTTTCCCGACCGATCTTTCTGATGCGGCAGGAATAAGTTGGGTTACCGGAAAATTTCTTTCTTCAAGGACTTTGATCAT
>CAYPKL010000094.1:0-3250 GCA_964411285.1 uncultured Rikenellaceae bacterium | reverse complement strand
GTAAAGAAGGATGGCGGACCTGTGGATGCTATTACATCAGCCACTATTAGTTCAAGAGCATTTTGTGATGCTGTTCAGCGTGCTTACAATACACTTCAGAAAGGAGGAGAGAAATGAATCAACTTCAAAACTTTACAAAGGGATTCTTCAAAGAGAATCCGATCCTTGTACTTGTGCTGGGCACCTGCCCTACCCTGGCTACTTCAACTTCCGTGCTTAACGGCACGGGTATGGGAATTGCCACTACCTTCGTCCTGATAGGCTCTAACGTTGTAATTGCCCTCCTTGCGGGTGTTATTCCCGATAAAGTAAGGATCCCGGCATTTGTAGTAATAATTGCCTCCTTCGTAACAGTAGTTGATCTTTTAATGCAGGCTTACACTCCCGATCTCTATGAAACACTCGGTATCTTTATCCCTTTGATTGTTGTCAACTGCATCGTTCTCGGTAGAGCTGAGGCTTATGCAAGTAAAAACAGTGTCTGGTCATCATTTATTGACGGCGCCGGAATGGGGCTCGGATTTACTATGGCTCTTGGTATTCTTGGAGCATTCCGTGAAATTGTCGGAAGTGGTTCAATATTAGGCCATAAGTTCATTCCTGGTGACGGTATTCTTGTATTCATTCTTGCACCAGGAGCATTCTGGGCACTCGGTTACCTGATCGCACTGATAAACAGGATGAAAAAAACCTAAAACTGAAAAGAGATGGAATATCTGCTAATAATAATATCTGCTGTTCTAATCAATAATGTTGTTCTTGCACAGACTATTGGTATCTGTCCGTTTCTGGGAGTATCCAATAAGATTAGTACTGCACTGGGCATGTCAGGGGCAGTCGTTTTTGTTATTGTCCTGGCAACAATGGTCACCTATCTGATCCAGATCTACGTTCTCAATCCTCTTGGTTTAGCTTTTATGCAGACCATTACATTCATTCTTGTTATAGCTGCACTTGTGCAGATAGTGGAAATTGTTCTGAAAAAAATCAGCCAGTCGCTTTACCAGGCTCTTGGAATATTTCTCCCACTTATAACGACTAACTGTGCTGTTCTTGGTGTTGCAATACTTGTAATCAAAAAAGAATATAATCTGCTTGAGGGAGTTGTTTATGGTGCATCGATAGCTGCCGGCTTCGGTCTGGCCCTGATCATCCTTGCAGGGATAAGGGAACAACTTGAACTTGCAGATATCCCAAAGGGAATGAAAGGTGTTCCACTATCGCTTGTAATTGCAGGTATTCTTGCACTTGCTTTCATGGGCTTTACCGGCATTGTTAAATGATTAAGTCAGGTGCTGGTTACATGTTACTGGTTACTGATTACTGATTACTGATTACAGGTTACTGGTTACTGGTTACTGGTACCAAAAAGTCAACCCGTAACAAGAAACCAACAACAACCAATATAAATCTATTTCCTTACGCTTCATTCAGGGGAAAAATACGTTAATTGTACCATATTTCCAGACTCAAAGGCCAATGGGGCTAGCTGAATATTACGAAATCCTTGGGTTACCGGTCAATTCTTCACCTGATGAAATAAAAAGAGCGTACCGGAAGAAGGCACGATTATACCATCCGGATATAAATCACGATCCTTCGGCTTCAGACTTGTTTATTAAATTAACAGAGGCATACGATTTCATTTTAGCCAATCACGAAATGATGATGGCAGACGATCAGGAGTATGACAGGGTTATGGAGGACTGGAGAAAATACAGGCAGGATAGATCGCGCCGGAGAGCGCAATACTATGCAAGAAATTCATATACACGGTTTAGGAAAAGCAAACTCTACAAGTCAACAAGGATACTGAATGCATCTTCAGTTATTTTTAATTTTGCAATCTCAATTTTATTACTGATCTATACTGTTTTTGGCTATATATTCAGAATAAACCATCCCCTGCAGGGTATTGAAAATCCCTCAATATTAACATTTATTGCACTACTTCTTTTCAGCCTCATTCTTTTTACTGTTTCATTCATGTATCTTAAAGCATATATCGATACAAACAAAAAACAGAAGAAGAAAAGGTAAACCAATGGCACAATTTTTGAGCTACATCACTGTATGTAACCTGGACTTATAGTTTCCTGATATAAAAGGGGATGAGTTTGTCCATAAACCACTTCATATGTACAAAATAATTAAAAATCTGAAAGTTGTTGTATTGATGGTTATTCCCTTATTTATCTTATCATGCAGCAAAGCTGAAGAAAATCAGCCTGGTGAACCAGTTCCCATAACTCTTACGGCAGATCAGGTTGGAATTATTGAATCAGAGAACTCTTTCGCCTTCGACATTTTCTCCGAGGTATTAAATAGCACTGAAGAAGATGAAAATGTTATTATTTCTCCCCTGAGTATTTCAGTTGCACTTTCCATGACCCTCAACGGAGCGAAGGGAGCCACCAGGGATTCGATGTTAAAAGCATTAAGGCTTAATGGAATAACACCTGATGTCATTAATAATTCCTATAAAAGTCTTACAGAAACTCTTCTTTCAGTTGACAAGCGGGTTCTGATCTCGATTGCTAACTCAGTATGGACCGAGGATGATTTTGTAGTTAAACAGGCCTTTACCGATATCCTTACAAATTTTTACAGCGCTGAATCAAGATCATTTGATATTAATGATGATGCTGCACCGGATAAAATAAATGCCTGGATTGAAGATAAAACCAATAATCTCATAAAAAAGATGATCAGTCAGCTTGATGACAATACAGTTATGCTGCTGATCAATGCAATTTATTTCAAAGGAAAATGGAAATTGGAGTTTGATGCGTCTAAGACGGAAGACCAGCCATTTTACCGTTTAAACGGATCGACGACAGATGTTCCGATGATGAAGCAGACGGATAATTTTAAAGCTTTCAGGGGTAATGGATTCACCATAGCTGAGCTCCCCTATGGCCAGGGCAATTTTGTAATGGATGTAATAATACCCGACGATAAAGATAATCTGAGCAGTTTCTCATCAACTCTCAGTAATATAAATTTTAACAGCTGGGTCAGCCAGTTATCTGATCAGAAGGTTCAACTCTCGTTTCCCCGGTTTAAATATGGGTTCAAAAAGGAATTAAAGGACGTGTTGAGCGGTATGGGTATGGGAATCGCTTTTACTGATGACGCAGATCTTTCAAACATTTCTGATCTGTATGATCTTTATATAAGCTTTGTCACCCACCAGGCTTTTATTGAAACAAATGAAGAGGGGACAGAGGCTGCTGCTGCAACCGTTGTT
>CAYPKL010000093.1:0-4535 GCA_964411285.1 uncultured Rikenellaceae bacterium | reverse complement strand
ATCCAGGCTATAACAATTCATGGAAGAACAAGGGCGCAGATGTACAGGGGGGAAGCTGACTGGACACTTATTGGTGAAGTTAAGCAGAATCCCAGGATGAAGATACCGGTAATTGGAAACGGCGATATTAACGGTCCGCTGAGGGCCAGGGAAATGTTCAACAGGTATGGTGTTGACGGGATAATGATAGGACGGGCAGCTGTGGGACGGCCCTGGATATTCCGCGACATTAACCATTTTCTGGAGAAGAAAGAACTTCTCCCGGAACCAACTGTTTCAGAAAAAGCTGATCTGGCGCTTTTTCATCTTGAAAAATCACTTGAGTTCAAAGAAGGGAAAAGGTCTGTTTTTGAAATGCGCAGACATCTTTCCAATTATTTTAAAGGGTTGCCAAACTTTAAGGAAACAAGGCTTAAACTTCTTACAACCAACGAGGCTGAAGATATAAAAAAAATTATCCTAGAAATAGGCCTTACCTGGGGCGATTACCGGAGTGAAGATAAAACTTCTGTATATGGCGGCTGATCGGCGGTTTCTGTTCTCTCCACCCTGCTGAAAAGAAACGCGTAACTCTTCCATTTAAATATCATTTTAAGGATTATTACAAAAATAATCCCGCTGATAAGCAGTGCTGTAAATTCTGCCCAGGGAAAGACTTTATGCTGTTCATAAACAGCCTGTGTCTGGAGAGCTGAGGAGCTGTGGGTCACCACTATACACAGGAAAGTATTGTTAGCCGCATGAGCGCCTATTGCAGCTTCGATGCCATCATCAAGAATAGTAATGATGCCAAAAAACAGACCGAAAAGAACATATTGGGGCATCATGGTAAAAAAGCCAAATTCATCAACCTCAGGATTGAACGCATGCATAAGTCCGAAAAGCAGCGAAGTCATCACAAGTGGAACCCATCTGTTTTTTGCAATCACTGTAAATCCCTGCATCAGATAACCCCGGAAGAGTACTTCTTCGAATGCTGCCTGAAACGGAATAAAGACCAATGAAATAATAGTCAATAAAATCAGTGTGCCTGATGTATTATTTAGAGTAAAATTAGAAGGATCGAGCTTCAGATATATAATGAAATATGCAGCAGAAAGAATCAGCCAAACAAAAGCTGATATAAAAAATCTGTTCCATCTGAAAGTGCCGGTCCCGTTGATTGTTTCCCTGAATGTCCTGTTATTAAGTGGCTTAACAAGCAGAATGAACGCAAAAAGACCGGCGATAAAGGGGAAAAGCATCATCATGAGACCGGTATTAGAGTCAAATCCAAGGGCGCTAAAGTTATTAGGGTTGGCGGCCATCTCAGTAATTAACGACGGGTCTGATGCCGCTTTGACCGAATATGACACTAATAACGGCAGAGCCCCTATTGTGTTGGAAACTATCAGTACTGCCGCAAACATTGCAACGTATCTCCAGACGCTGTTCTTACCTGTAAATGATGATTCAAGATGATTCATGATCCGGTTGGTTATAATTCGGGATTAGCCTTCTTAGGATAATCAATTGAATAATGAAGGCCGATACTCTCTTTCCTGTTCATGGCCATTTTAATAATAAGATACCCTACATTTATCAGATTTCTGAGTTCACAGATCTGTTTGGAAATCAGCGATCTTTTATAAAGACTTTCAGTTTCGTTATATAAAATTTCCAGCCTCACCATGGCTCTGTCAAGCCGGAGGTCTGATCTTACAATTCCCACATAATTACTCATTATCGTCTGCACCTCCTTCAGGCTCTGTGTAATAAGAACCATCTCCTCAAGATGTGTCGTGCCTTTATAGTCCCAGTCAGGAATTTTTTCTTCAAAATCAAGCTCTTTAAAACGTTTGGAGGAGTGCATTACGGCCCGGTTTGAAAAAACAGCAGCTTCGATCAGTGAATTTGAAGCGAGTCTGTTTGCACCATGAAGGCCAGTTGAAGAAACCTCGCCAAGCGCGTACAACCTGCTTATTGTACTCTGCCCATCAGTATCCACTTTAATTCCGCCACAGGAATAATGTACACAGGGAACCACAGGTATCATATCTTTTGTAATATCGATACTGCGCTCACGACAGTGCTCATAAACGTTGGGAAAATGATTCTTCAACCCGGCAGCATCCAGATGAGTACAATCGAGCCAGGCATGATCGTCTCCCCATATCTTCAGCTCATTGTCAATTGCTCTGGCTACAATATCACGGGGAGCCAATGATCCGCGGCTGTCGTACCTGTTCATAAATTTTTCACCTGCCATGTTCTTCAGGATGGCCCCATACCCGCGCAGCGCTTCAGTTATAAGGAATGATGGTTTTCTCTCCGGATCATACAATGAAGTCGGATGAAACTGAATGAATTCCATATTTTCTATTATTCCCTTTGCCCTGTAAACCATTGCAACCCCATCGCCTGTTGCTACTTCCGGATTAGTTGTTGTCTGATAGACATTCCCCAACCCTCCTGTTGCCATTACAGTAATCTTAGAAAGGAAAGTGTACACTTTCTGGCTGACGAGGTCAGCAACATATGCACCATAACATTCCTTGCCAGGATAGTTCTTTTTTACCTCTATCCCCAGATGATGCTGTGTCAGAATTTCTATCGCAAAATGTTTTTCAAAGATTTCAATATTAGGATCCCTCCTGACTTTTTCAATCAGTGTCTCCTCGATAGCCTCTCCGGTTTTGTCCTTTGCATGCAGAATCCTGTATTCTGTATGACCTCCCTCTTTGGCCAGATCATAAGTCCCGTCTTCCTTTTTATCAAAAGGCACTCCGAGATCAATCAGATCTTTAATCCTTGCCGGAGCTTCCTGAACGACCAGCCTGACAACCTCTTCATTACAGAGTCCGTCACCAGCTATAAGTGTGTCCTTTATATGTTTTTCAAAATTGTCCGGCTTGCTGAATACTGCCGCAATTCCTCCCTGGGCATACCGGGTATTTGAATCATCCAGCGTTGATTTTGTAACAATTGATACCTTGCCTGACCGGGCAGCTTTCAGAGCAAAAGTCAATCCTGCAATCCCGGATCCTATTACAAGAAAATCAGTCCTTTTTCTCATGGGCAAAAAAGTTTTGGAGGCTAAAGATACAAATTATAGTTTTACTACCGGTTATAAGGATAATGTGTCTGCCTCTGCTCTTTTTATTTACCGCTCTCCAAACCGCTCTCCCGGTCAATCTACCTCACCCTAAATCCCTCTCCTTGAGGAGAGGGACTAAGACGTTAGTATTCTGGGTTTTCCTCCCCTTCTCTTTCAGGAGAAGGGGCAGGGGGATGAGGTGGTTTTTCGAGAAGGGGTTGGGGATGAGGTGGTTTTTCAAGAAGGGGCAGGGGATGAGGTGGTTTTTCAAGAAGGGGTCGATGGATGAGGTGAATGACAGAAAAGGGTGCCGGAGAGCTAATTAAGCAGGCATTTATGCCAACAATTGTCAAACCAAACTTTTTCTCTTATTTTTGCTCACCTTATAACAAACTAAATTACCTATGGCCCAGGAGGATATTTTCAAAAAGTTGGTTGCACATTGCAAGGAATATGGTTATGTTTTTCCATCCAGCGAAATTTATGACGGCCTGAGCGCTGTTTATGATTATGGCCAGTATGGCGTTGAATTGAAAAACAATATTAAGAAATACTGGTGGGACAGCATGGTGCTGTTAAATGACAACATCGTGGGAATCGATTCTGCCATTTTCATGCACCCGACAATTTGGAAAGCTTCGGGACATGTTGATGCTTTTAATGATCCGCTTATTGACAATAAGGACTCCAAAAAAAGATACAGGGCTGATGTACTTATTGAAGACCATCTGGCCAGGCTGGAAGATAAAATCACCAAAGAGATCGAAAAAGCAAAGGAGAGATTCGGATCTGCCTTTGATGAAGTAAAATTCAGGGAAACCAATCCACGTGTCCTTGCCAACCAGGCAAAGGTTGATGAACTGAATGACCGCTTTAAAAAAGCCCTGAATGAAACTGATCTTACTGAACTCAGGCAGATCATAATAGACAATGAGATTGTATGTCCGATCTCCGGAAGCCGGAACTGGACTGATGTCAGGCAGTTTAATCTTATGTTCTCCACTGAAATCGGGTCTACCCTCGAAGGTTCAACCAAAATTTACCTCCGTCCTGAAACAGCCCAGGGGATTTTTGTGAATTTCCTTAATGTGCAGAAAACCGGACGTATGAAGGTTCCTTTTGGTATTGCCCAGATAGGAAAAGCTTTCCGGAACGAAATAGTAGCCAGACAATTTATTTTCCGAATGAGGGAATTTGAACAGATGGAAATGCAGTTCTTTGTTCAGCCAGGAACTGAATTAGGATGGTTCAGTAAATGGAAAGAGACCAGGATGAAATGGCATAAAGCCCTTGGTTTCGGTGATGATAACTATCGCTTCCACGATCATACCAAGCTTGCCCATTATGCAAATGCTGCCACAGATATTGAATACAGGTTCCCTTTTGGATTCAAGGAGGTTGAAGGCATCCATTCAAGGACAGATTACGATCTGAAGCAGCACCAGACCTACAGCGGGAA
>CAYPKL010000092.1:0-5645 GCA_964411285.1 uncultured Rikenellaceae bacterium | reverse complement strand
CAGAAAATGACAAAGAGGCGTTTGAACTGGCTTTGCGAAGCTGCGGTTTTATAAATCCGGGTGAGGAAAAAGTCATACGGATAAAGAATACCCTGCATCTTGATGAAATGTTTGTTTCGCAGGCCGTCCTTAATATCCTTAGGGACAAACCGGGAATTGAGATAATAAAGGAAAATGCGAATATGTTTAATAGTGAAAATGAATTTGTGACATTTGAATGAATTTTTGACAGAGACTTTGTCTGAAATCCCTGGAGTTCCTTTGTGCCGTACTTTGTGGCCTTTGTGGTTAAACATAAATCCTAAACCACAAAGGATACACAAAGGCAAACACTAAGGACACCAAGTAGGAAGAAACTGAACCAATTTGTACTAAAATGCCATGAATATGAACTCAAAAGACAATACCGGTAAAATAATCGTTGTAGCCGACGATTTTACAGGCGCCAGCGATACCGGTGTTCAATTCAGCAAAAAGAAGCTGAAAAGCATGGTAATCCTGGATAAAGATCATATTAAAAAGTCTTTGAATGAATGTGACGTTCTGGTAATAGACACTGAAAGCAGGTTTGACGACAGGGAAAAAGCTTACATGAAAACTTATGAAACAGGAGAAATATTAAAAACACTGCCCGTAAAATGCCTCTACAAAAAGCTCGATTCGACATTTCGCGGAAACATTGGTGCTGAGTTAGCGGGATTAATGGAATCGACGGGGATTAAAAATGTTGTTGTCGTTCCGGCATATCCTTCAAACAAACGGATTACAAGGAATGGAAATGTATATGTAAATGGCATATTGCTTGAAGAGACCGAATTTGCTGTTGATCCCAGGACCCCGATTAAACAATCGTTTATCCCTGAAATCATTTCCGGCCAGACTGACAAAAGCATAGCTGTAATAAATTTTCAGGAGGTGCATTCAGGCAGGGAAAAGCTGACCAGGAGATTGCAGCAGCATATTTCAAATGGCATTGAAGTTATTGTAATCGATGCAACCGATGACAAGGATCTTGATCTGATAGCTTCTGTCACGGTTCCGATGAAAGACAGGATCCTTTTTGCAGGTTCCACGGGATTTGCAGAACATCTGCCGAAATATCTTGATCCTCGAAATGAGCGAAAGATTGATGTTATAATTGCGGGAAGTGTAAGTGAGGTGACAAGAGAGCAGATAGAATATGCAAAAGAAAAAATGGAAATTACACTGGTTGATATTGTTATTGAAAAACTGCTTTCAGGAAATATGAACCAGGAAAAGAACAGAATAATTAACATTGTCAAAGTCTCATCGGGGAAAGGCGAAGATATTATAATAAGAAGCGCTCCCACTGTCTCTTCTTTAACAGAGAGCGGCACATTGGGTAAGAAATACGGACTTAGCGGACATGATGTCAGCGAGGTCATTGCTCTCTTTCTAGGAGAGATTGCCCGGGACATAATTCTGCAAATCGCAATAAATGGTATCCTTCTTACAGGTGGCGATACTGCGATCAAAACAGTACAATCGCTTAATGTTTCCGGAATGATCATTCAGGATGAAATTCAGCCGGGAATTCCCTATGGCTGTTTCATCGAAGAACAATACAAAAACATAACGGTTGTCACTAAGGCAGGAGGGCTCGGAAGCGGGGATGCGGTCTTTCAGATATTGAACTTTTTAAAGGAAGGGCGGAAAAAATGATCAGAATAAATAAGCCGGTCATAGGTGTTACAATGGGCGATCCTTCAGGGGTCGGACCCGAGATCATATTGAAAAGCTTTCAGAAGCCCGCAATCAGAAATAAAAAACTGATAGTAATTGGCGATTTCAAAGTTATGAAAGCATCTTATGATCTTTTAAAAATCAGGTCTTTTAAGCTTAACCGGATTCAGAATGTAAATGAATGCTCATTTAATCCTGAAACTTTAAATGTCCTCGATCTCCAGCTGGTCGATATGAAAGAGTTTTGTCCTGCTGCAGTAAATTCGATGTCGGGTAATGCCGCATTTGAGGCGGTTCGTAAAGCAATTGAACTGGCTTCAGACAGGGAAATTGAAGCTGTTGTAACCGCCCCTCTGAACAAGGAGGCCCTGCATCTTGCGGGGCATAATTATCCGGGCCACACTGAAATATTCGCCTCGCTTACCAGTACGAAGGATTATGCCATGTTCCTGTATGATAAAAAGCTGAGCGTCATTCATGTGTCAACTCATATTTCATTGCTCGAAGCGATCACCGGGCTAAAGAGGGAAAGAATTGAAAGAGTGATAGTTCTGGCAGACGCTATAATGAAAAAAGTGATAAGCAGGGCGCCGCGGATTGCTGTTGCAGGACTTAATCCTCATGCCGGCGAAAACGGATTGTTCGGAAATGAAGAAGCAAACAAGATTATCCCGGCTGTCAGAAACATGAAGGAGAGAGGGATTGATGTTGAGGGCCCCTGTCCTCCCGATACGGTTTTTCTGCAGGCGGTCAACGGTAAATATGACATTGTTGTGGCTATGTATCACGACCAGGGACACATTCCGTTAAAGCTTTTAGGATTTAATACTGGAGTGAATGTTACTGTCGGGCTTCCATTTGTCCGGACATCTGTTGATCACGGCACCGCCTTTGAGATTGCCTGGCAGGGAAAGGCAAGTGAAAGCAGCATGGTTGAGGCTGTTAAGCTTGCAACAAAACTGTCTGAAGTCAGATAGATTGATTTAAATATTATCCCTTTTTCACTCGGATTGAAGCGATAACCAAGTTTGGAACGACAACATACTTCGATCTTTTTCGCGATCCTCAGGAGAGCATAACCAATTGAGCTTCACGATTAATAAAAATCAGCTGACTTATTATTATTAATACTACTTTTAGCGCTTCATAAAAATACCAATGGATCATCTGAAGACAAACCCCATGTACCGTTACCTTATGATTCTGGGGATTTGTGCCAATGCAGGTCTTCAGGGCTGGACGGCACTGTTCACCAACTTTGCAAAGGAGGTCGTAGGAGTAAACGGATTCCAGATCGGAGTATCACAGGCAGTACGTGAAATACCCGGATTCCTTTCCTTTACAGCAGTTTTTCTCCTGTTTATGTTTAAGGAGCATAAGCTTTCCGCCTGGTCTGTGCTGCTTCTCGGGATAGGAACAGGACTAACCGGAATATTTACATCATTCAGCGGACTTCTGATGACAACCTTCCTGATGTCGGTCGGTTTCCATTTCTTTGAGACAACAAACAAATCGCTGACGGTCCAGTATTTTAATACTACGGAATCTCCTGTTGTCTTTGCCAGGATGAGAGGATATACCGCACTTGCAAATATTGCAGTAGGCCTATTAATCTGGGCTCTTTCATTTTTTATGTCTTATAAATTCACATTCCTGCTCCTTGGATTAATAATTAGTTTGTCGGGTATAAGCATGCTTTTCTCCAATCCCGTGAAACAGGAGGTGCCTCATCAGCATAAAAAGCTGATCATCAGGAAGAAATACTGGCTTTTTTATGTGCTTAACTTCCTGGCCGGCACACGCCGTCAGATCTTTACCGTTTTTGCAATTTTCCTCCTGGTAGAGCATTATAATCTTGAATTAAGGGTTGTGACCGGTATTTATGTTGTGAACTATGCACTTACATATTTCCTCAATCCGCAGATCTCCAAAGCATTAAATAAATACGGGGAACGGGTTGTGCTTTCACTTGAAAGCGCCAGCCTCATTGTGCTTTTTCTGGGTTATGCCTTTATTAACAATGTATGGATCGTGGCAGGTCTGTTTATTCTGGACAGTATCTTTTTTAATTTCTCTATAGGCCTCAACACATACCTGCAAAAGACTGCCGATCCGAAGGATCTGGGTCCTTCGACTGCGGTAGGATTCACAATAAATCATATCTCGGCGGTGATAATTCCTGTTTTCGGAGGGGCACTCTGGATGCTGAACTGGCGTCTGCCTTTCCTTGTAGGTATTGTTTTTGCAATAATGTCACTGTGGTTCACCCAGATGATAACAACTGATTATCATGAAAAGAAGGCTTTTTCCTTTAACATCAGAAAAGGATAATCAGAAATAAAAGACCACTTATAAGACCGCTTTTAATACTGCTTTTAATACTGCTTTTTAAGATTCTCTTAGCTTTCTAAATATGAATTTATTCACCACGGATGCCACGGATGCCACGGATGAACACGGAAAATGATCATCGCATTTATCCGTGCAAACCCGTGTAACCCGTGGTGAACTTAATTTCTTTTTGTAATTTTAGTCCATGAGGAAAAGTATCATACTTTTTTTATTCATGGTTCTGGCCGGGACGGCATCTGTTTTTAGCCAGGTTTTCACTGACAGCAATCTACCAATCGTGATCATTAATACCGACCAGGGGGTAGACATAAAAGACGATCCACGGATCCTGGCCGATATGGTGATTATTTACAGAGGTCCGGGATTAAGAAATTACCTGTCTGATCAGAATAACCCTGCTTACCTTAATTATAACGGCAGGATTGATATTGAGGTGCGAGGTTCATCATCCCAGATATCAGAAAAAAAATCCTATGGTTTTACAACCCTGCAGTCAGATAATGTTACCGACAATAATGTGAGCCTTCTCGGCATGCCCAAAGAAAACGACTGGATATTGAACGGGATGATATTCGATCCGGCGCTGATAAGAGATTTTCTGTCTTATAATCTTTCAGGGCAGACTGGAGAATATGCTTCCGGAACAGAATATTGCGAAGTTATAATTAACGGTAATTACAGAGGATTATACGTTCTGGAGGAAAAGATTAAAGCTGATGATAACCGGGTAAATATCATTAAGATAGATCCTCCTGACAATTCATTTCCGGATGTTACGGGCGGATATATCACAAAATCAGACAAGACCACCGGCGGTGATCCGGTTGCCTGGACAATGCTTTCCTGGTTCGGAACATCTGTTGATTTTATTCATGAACTCCCAAAACCAAAAAATGTTACTGCCGCACAGAATGATTATATTAAAAACCAGTTTCAGCTTCTTCAGACAACTTCAATAGCCGGAGAAACTTCTTTTTCAGAAGGCTTTCCATCCATAATTGACATTCCCTCTTTTATTAATTTCATTATAATTAACGAAATTGCCTCAAATGCTGACGGATACATGTACAGCACCTTTTTCCACAAGGACAGGAACGGCAAGCTAAGGGCCGGACCCGTATGGGATTTCGACCTGACCTTTGGAAATGATCTTTTCATGTGGGGATATAACAGAAGCAAAACAAATGTCTGGCAGCTTTCAAACAGAGAGAATGACGGGGCGAGGTTCTGGAAAGAACTGTTCGATAACCCGGCGTTCAGGTGCTATGTTTCAAAAAGGTGGAATGAACTTACCAGTCCGGGACAGCCATTGCATCAGACAAGTATTGAATCGCTTATTGACCAGACAATAGTTTTGATATCGGAAGCAGTCGCAAGGGAATATGTCCGATGGGGAAAAACAGACAGTTATTCGCAGCGCATCTCAGATATTAAAACCTTCCTGTCTCTTCGTATTGCATGGATCACAAGTAATCTGGGATCATTTTCCTATTGTGCAAATGTGGCGGTTCCACCCCTTGTAATTACAAAAATAAACTATCATCCTGAAGCATCTGCCGGATTTCCTGACAGTGAGGATCTTGAATTTA
>CAYPKL010000091.1:0-5357 GCA_964411285.1 uncultured Rikenellaceae bacterium | reverse complement strand
AGGTGCTTCGTAACTCGGAATCATTTCTCATTTCCCAGGGAGCAACAGGGAATCCGTTATTGGTCGAAACTAGAGTAATTCAGAATCTGAAATGAGTCAGATACCTTTCCGTCATATAATGGCTGCCCACTGTGAATCGGGAACGGTTGCAGCAATAGTCAGTCATCATGGATTTAAGATCTCCGAACCGATGGTTTTTGGTATTTCAGGCGGGATCTTCTTCGGATACCTGAGAACTCCGATGATGGATTTTCCGATATTTGTCGTAAGGAGCAGACCCGGGGAGATCAGGAAAAAATTTGCAGACAGGACAGGCATAAAATTCAAAACAAGAACATACCGGAATCAAAAGGATGCCGAACGTGAACTTGATAAGCTGCTTGATCAGAACCAGCCGGTTGCTGTTCAGGTTGACTTCTTTTACATGAATTATTTTCCGGCCTGGTACAGGATCCATATAAATGTCCATTATGTTACTATTATAGGAAGAGAGGGAAACAAGTACCTGGTCAGCGACAGTTATCATCCGCAAATAGCCGAAATTGAAAGAGATGCATTATTAAAAGGCAGGTTTGCAGGTGGACCGATGGCCCCAAAAGGATTCATGTTTTATCCGGTTCACATTCCTGAAAAAACAGACCTGGAAAAAGCAACAATAGATGGTATAAAGGGAGCGACATTTAATATGTTAAAAATCCCGCTGCCTTTCCTGGGAGTTAAAGGAATCAGACGATTTGCTGATAAAATTGTTGAGTGGCCCGGTTATGCAAGGGATGAAAACCAGCTTGCAGACAAGATCTTCAGAATAACGGTTCTCCTTGAAGATCAGGGTACCGGGGGAGGGGGGTTCAGATTCTTATATGCATCTTTCCTGCAGGAAGCTTCAAAGCTCCTTAATTATCCGCGACTTGATGATTTCTCAAAAGAAATAATGGGAATTGGGGACGGATGGCGGGAGATTTCACTGGCGGCTTCAAAGATTGCAAAAAACAGGGATTTCAGTAAAGAGAAATTTCATGAGCTCAGCAGCATGATCCGCCGGAGAGCAGACCTGGAAGAGGCTTTTTTTACAAATCTGAGGAGGGAGATATTAAATCATGGATAAAAACTGTTCTGTATGTCTTTAAATTCGCCTGAGGAAATTAAGTGGGAAGTCAGGAAGCTTATTATTGAGACACTTAAGTTTGAGAACGTTAAACCGGAAGATATTTTAGATGACGCAAATTTCTTCAGCGGGGAGAATACAATAAAAATTGACTCAATAGATGTACTGGAGCTTGTAGTTGCAATTCAAAAACACTTCAATGTAAAGATAGACGATCAGAATCTTGCCAGGAATATTATTAATTCTGTTAATTCTATTGCAGAGTTTATCTGGTCCCAGAAAAATAAAACTGATCAGAACTTTTAACATAGAACAACCTGAACGAATGATATTTCGGGTCAGGTGAGAAATCTCCGGTTGTGCCGGGAACTTATGACAAGTTAAAAACTAGAGTTTAACGAATTCCACCCGGCGGTTCAGTGCCTTATTGGCAGGAGTATCGTTGGGAGCTACGGGCTTTGTTTCTCCGGCGCCATCCGATTCAAGCCTTGAGGCATCAATGCCAAATGATTTAGCCAGTTCATTTTTTACTGCTGCGCCCCGGCGTTTTGAAAGGTCGAGGTTGGCTGCATCAGCGCCATCACTGTCGGTATATCCGGTAATCTTTACCCGCACATCAGGGTTTTCTTTAAGCACATCTGCAATCCCTTTCAGGGTACCGTAAGATTCCGGTTTAACAACATCTTTATTGACATCAAAATAAATACCATAGCTAACCAGTTTGCCTTCGGTAATAAGCTTACTTCGCATGTCGGGAGCGCCTACTGCAATGCGGACATTACTGATCATAGCAGCACCTGATTCAAATCTGAGTCTGTCTGGTTTTACACATCCTGTCGGAAAAGCTTTTGGAATATCGAAAATTTTGTTCTGATCCTGGTATAAACGGACTCTCGACTTCTGTACCCAAATAGCCATATGGTATTTCTGGTTCTCTTTTTCCTTAAATTCGTCTCCATCTTTATAGGCATTTAAACTTTGTACCGAACATTCTCCAAAAAGCCAGGTGCTGTAACTCGGCCTGCCAAAGTATTCAATACCGAACCTGAATCCTCCCTGCCCCGGAGTTGTACCGTGGTCATATGCCTTTACATTTTTGGCCTGCATCAGCCGCATTTGCCATCCTGCCATTCTTTTTTCCTCACCTGCAATAGGAATTACATCATATTCAATTGTGTAATTTTCCGGCAGATTTAGCAAAGCATCGGTCCAGACGCATTCATCCATAATAAATTTCATCCAGTTACCGGGGAAAAGATTTGTTGTTACTACTTCGGCACTGCCGTTTGTATTCCATAATGCCGGGAAATCTCCAACTGCATCCTGGCTGAAATCCTCAAAAAAGATCACTTTCTCACCCGGGATAAAGTCATATTTGGAATATGACTGAAGCTGGGTCTGCTCCTGACCTTCTGATTTATCGGTCCCGGCCTGATTATCAGTTCCTGTTGATTTGTCACCCTGATTGTTCTGATTCTCTTTTGCCTGATCTTTATTATCTGTTTTTTTTGCGTCATTTTTAATACCCTCTTCGACTTTGTCCAATCCCTTATCTATAGCCTGATCGGCACGTTGATTGAGTCTCTGGTTGACTTTGTTATTGATTTTTCTGTTAACATCAACCCTGATCTGACCATTCAGGCTGTATGTCACGCTGACCATTACAATTACCACTAAAAGTTTAATAAATGCTTTCATATTGGAGTATTGTTTAGTTAAAATTTCTCACATGATTTACTTATAAAAGTATAAAAAAAAATATTCATATTATCCTAAAGCATTGCTATTAATTTTTAGATTAAAGAACGATTGAAATCATCATGATATTATAGCTTCAAAGAATTTTTACTTATCCGTTATGTTGCACTCTTGCAGAGCTAACTGATGTTGAACGTCGGTCAGGGCTTGCATCAATGGTACTTTGTGCACCTTAGTGTTGCACTTGGAGTCCTTTGTGGTAAAAACAAATCCTTCCACCACAAAGGAACTCAAAGGTTTACACGAAGTAACACAAAGAGAAGAATATTTAAAATCAGGCTTTTGATATAACCTCTGTTCATATCCTGCCCTTCCGGAGCAGGCTGATGAATGAGATAAATAAAAAGATGCCTGCAAAGCGCAGAATTTGTTTAAGAACGGAAACTTATGCGAATCAAATGATATCTGTTTATTTAGTGGCGGCTTATTTTATAAAGTCATCTGCGGGAACCGCCGGAGTCGGGTCATTTTCCTTGATTCTTCTTCTGCATAAAGCTTCAATTTCATGAGCATCCTGTATCCCGGAAATGTATAATGTATCAGGAACATACCTGTCAGGTCCGTTTTTGCTGCTGACCATTTTGCCAGATCTTAATCCAAGAGTGATGTTGCCTCTTTCAGATTTGCCTGACACTTCGATATCTCCTGTGAACTGCTCCCAGTCTATTGAACGGTAATTACCATCTTTGAAAGATATCAATCTGGTCGGGGTTCCGACAAAATAACCGCCTTTTTTAAAAAGCATATAAAACCCCGAAGCCAGCATTATTAAGCCGACAACGACAAACAAGCCAATAATCATTGCCGGGACAAGTATTGGCTTCAGGTTTCCGGGTCCTGCAACTGTCGGTACATCGTTGGCTAAAAACTGAACTTCATTGCCCTGGAAAAGCGGGCCAAGAAAGGCGACTACAAAAATACTTGTGAACCCTAGCCAGACTGCACCAAATATAATAACGGCCAGAGATACTTTTGGAGGCTGACTCCACTTTGCTTTTATTGCAAAATCTTTTGATTCAGAACCTATTACATTAATCAGTTCCTGAGGGAGAATGATGTTTTCAAGCATAAGATCTTCTTATTGATTTTACTTGTTGTAATATTCCTTAAAACGTAACCAGGTGCATTTATTGTATATGTCAATATCTGTAATAATATATGTCAATATCTGTAATAATATATGTCAATATCTGAGACAATATATATCAATGATGTAAATGACATATATTAATAGTAAAGATGATATATATTAATACATATAATGATAAATATCACTTATATTATTGTGACCATTTCTGGGGCACACGGTCCCAGCGGTGTTTTTCAAGTTCTTTCATAAGATCACCCGGAAGCAGGCCCGCATCACTTGCTGATAGATTTGACTTTACGTGTGATGGTTTTCTCATGCCGGGGATAATAGTACTTACAGCCGGTTCTCCCAGGATGAATCTGAGAGCCATTTCCGGCAATGTTGTTCCTTGCGGAACAAGGGGTTTAAGAACATCAGCCCGTTCCACGCTGGGGATCAGGTTCTCAGCAACAAAATAGGTGTTCCGCCAGTCACCTGTCGGCCATTTACTGCTTTTGGTAAGAGTCCCCGTCAGGGTTCCTTCATCAAAAGGTACCCTGGCAATTACACCGACATTCATTTTCAGGCAGGCCGGGAAGAGTTCATCTTTGGGATTCTGATCGAATATGTTATAGATAACCTGAACAGAATCGATCAATCCGCTCTCCACAGCTTTAATTCCATTCCATGGTTCCCACCGGTTAATGCTGATGCCAATTGCATGAAACAGTCCCTGCGACTTAAGGTCAACCATTTTGTTCATTGCACGTTCATCGTTTAACCAGCTGTCTTCCCACGTATGGAACTGCATCAGATCGAACGACTCAAGCCCGGCATTTTTAAGACTTCTTCCTACATATTCCTCAATATGGTCGGGTGGAAAACAATCATCCAGGCTGAATTCGCGCCTGCTTGGCCATTCAAAATTCTTCGGGGGCATTTTGGTTGCCGTAAATATTTTTTTGCCTTTATTGGCCCTGATAAGTTCCCCGAGCAGATGTTCACTCCTGCCTGCTCCGTAACCCCAGGCTGTATCAAAAAAATTGCATCCCATATCAAGAGCCAGCTGGAGGGAAAGGAACGACTCCTCATCATCCGAGCCTGTCCATCCGGCCATGCCCCACATTCCGTAACCGACTTCACTGACGTCCCAGTTTGTTTTACCAAGCTTTCTGTATTTCATAAGTATATTAAATAAATGATTTCATGCTAAGCTGTTAATTTAATAAAAATACAAAAGAGAGTGCGAAGAGTCAAAAAATTATATTTTTCTATTAGCAAAACTTAATAGTCAGGGTTAAACCATGATCCCGAGTGCTATCGGTAGGCGGAGGAATGATGAATCTCCGTTCTGTCGTATTTGTTGTCTTTCTGGCGGTAAGAAATGAAGATGTCGTATTCGTAACCGGGGATAAGACTGGCCAT
>CAYPKL010000090.1:0-3781 GCA_964411285.1 uncultured Rikenellaceae bacterium | reverse complement strand
CTGGTGTAGTGGATTTAATTTGGTCCATCCTCTATATAGTTATCGTATTAACAAGTGATGATATACGTCTCAGGGATTTGTTCCTTCCCAAACGAAAAGATATTTAATACTGCGGCATCTCCTACTTGTAAAACCTTATTTCAACCGAGTAGGTTTAAATGCAGCAAGACATTTATTCCACAAATAAATCAGGAGGTGCCGCTTTTCTTAGCATATTAATAACTTATTCCCAGCCCTCGGATCAGCTCCGGGGGGCTTTCTACCTGGATTGAAGTTATTAAAGTTGCTCACTTTTATACAAGCAATGATAATCGGCATCACCAAATTTTATAGCTTGATATAACCTTAGGGTTATCCTCCTCATCCTTTCCATTTTGATGCATTCTTAGTACCTTTCGTAATTGTCTTGACCTACGATGCATTTGGTAATTGAGTGTCTTAAACCTCATTAAAATAGCTTCTATTGAAATCCAAATCAGGATTACTGAAAACAACCTCACTTATTCCATCCATCAGGTCTAATCGGATACTGGTATAAAGATATTTATTTGACATGTGCCATTGTCTTTCATAACTTTATAACAATGAATTACTAACATGGCAAGTATTCTCCCAGGTTATGAATACGACATTTTCATTAGTTACCGCCAAAAAGATAATAAACACGATGGCTGGGTAACAAAGTTTGTGGATAATCTTAAGGGTGAGCTTGAAGCTACCTTCAAGGAAGATATCTCTATTTACTTTGATGAAAATCCCCATGAGCGTCTTCAGGAAACCCATAATGTAGATAAGAGCCTTGAGGGAAAACTGAAATGTCTCATTTTTATACCTATTCTTTCCCAGACCTATTGTGATCCTAACAGCTATGCATGGCAATATGAGTTTCTTGCATTTAGCAATCTCGCCAGGGAGGATCACTTAGGTAGGGACATCAGGTTAAGGAGTGGAAACTATGCTAGCAGGATTCTGCCTATGCGGATACACGATCTTGAACCAGAGGATGTAAAAATATTTGAAAAAGAGACTGGAAGTGTCCTAAGAGCGATGGATTTTGTGTTCAAAACAGCATCTGGTGTAAGTCGTCCTCTAAAGGCAAATGAGGATCACCCACATGATAATCTTAATAAGACATTTTACAGTGACCAGATAAACAAAGTGGGTCATGCAATAAAAGAGATAATTCAAGGGATGAAGGGAGAAACTATTCCAGTTGAGAAAGAAAAGACTTTACAGGGAAAGAAATTGGAGGAAGTTATAAAAGAAGGGAATACTGAGATAGAGAAGAGACCTATTAAATTAAGCAGTATTAAATTACTTTCTGGAGTACTAATCACAGCAGCAATGGTTATTGCTGCAATATTTGCTTATCCAATAATTTTCAAGGAAGACACACTGGAAAAACTAAGATCATCAGGTGAGAGAATTTCTGTTGCGGTTATGCCATTTCAGAATATGACAAATGATACCACAAAGAATTTCCTGCAAGAAATGATTCAGAATAACCTAATAACATCTCTTTCAAATAATCCTGAAGAACTAAAAGTCAGACAAATAGAATCAGTAACTGGATTGCTTCAAAGCAAAGGTATTGGTAACTATGCTTCAATTACACCTTCCATTGCAAGAAAGATCTCACAGAAACTGGATGTTGATGTTTTTATTAAAGGCAGCATACAACAGGTAGGATCCAAATTACGAGTTAATGCAAAATTGATTGACACTAAGACAGAAGAGGTTATAAAATCATTTGAAATAGACAGAACTTATAAAGAAGATATAATCTTTGACATCATCGATTCTCTTAGAAAAAAAGTATCTGATTTTCTTATAATATCTAAGTTAAAAGAGGAAGTTTCGCACGAGACTCAGAAAATTATTTCAACTAGTTATCCTGAGGCATATAGGCTTTTCATCCGGGGAAGTAAAGCTTTTAATAAAGGTGATAATATAACAGCACGAAATCTGTTCCTAAACTCAATTGCCATAGACTCGAACTTTGTTGTTTCAATTATATATCTGTCTGTTACTTATGAACAACAAGGCTTAATAGAACAGGCGAAAAAATGGTGCATCAGTGCTTACAAAAAAAGGGATCTGATGTCATTACGCCAGAAGTATTATTCAAACTGGTTACATGCCAGATTCTTTGAAACACCAAATGAGGAGATTAAGTTTTTAAGGCAACTCTTGGAAATAGATGATAAACTACCGTTTGCATATTATGAAATTGGTAATGGCTATAATGATTATTATCAATATAATAAGGCAATCCCTGAGTATGAAAGAGCACTTGAAATATTTAATAGTTGGGATCTAAAACCTAGTTGGATATTTAACTACACCGAGCTTGGTTTGGCATATCACAAGACTCATCTCTATGGGAAAGAAATGAAGTTATACAATAAAGCAAAAGAGGATTTTCCTGATAATCCAATATTGATTTATAGACAAGCTGTACTGGCATTGTGTGAAGGTAGAATTAAAGATGCAAATGCTTATATTGAAAAATATGAATCAATTCTTAAAGAAAATTCTGCATCAGAGGCAGGAATAACGACAGACCTGGCTTCTGTCTATTCTGAGGCAGGTATTTTAGATAAAGCTGAGGAATATTTTCGGCAAGCAATCAAATTAGAACCTGAAAGTCCTGACAGGCTGAGTAATCTTGCTAATTTCCTGATCGAGAAGGATCGAAACGTAAATGAAGGTATGGAACTTATCAATAAGGTTTTGGCAATAACCTCTGATAATTATAATTATTTGAGGACCAAAGGCTGGGGCTTATATAAACAGGGAAAATATAAGGAGGCACTTGATATTCTTCAGAAAAGCTGGGATTTGAGGAGAGAGAAGGCAGTATATGACCATGAATCATTCCTTCATCTCGAAGCAGCAAAAAAGGCTGTTGCCAACTTAAAATAGAGCCAACAACAGCCATTTCTCATGATGTAATAACTTCCAATTCTGATCTGTTTTTTTGTTTCCCCTATTCTAAACCAGGAGAATCATGATCATTCTGTTCAATCACCTCCTGAACCCTGTATTAACTAAGCGTTTCTTAATTTATCAGTACTAAAGGTAGCTTCATTATTTCTTCCCCCAGTTCCAAGAAGGTACAGGATTATCCTTCACTAATCTATACTATCCTCATGGCTTATTGAGCTGGCAATAGATAATTGAATTTGAGGGATACCTTAAAAATACCAGGAATAGATAGTCAAAACCTGATCTTCAATCCGATTCCATTTATTGAAGCCGAACCTTGTGACTTAAATCTTACAAGTTCAAGTTCAATTTTGTTTTTCTTGTGTGCTCCGGTTGCCCATATAGGGATTCCTGCACCCATTAATCCAAGCCCTCCAAGAGTGACAAACAGTCCTGTAATAGCTTTACCGGCATTATTCCCGAATTCATCGTAATCGTTTTCCAACCCCAAGTCTTTCACTCCTTTTGAATAAGTGACTACACCTATTATTCCTGTTACAACACCCAGTAAAGTCAATGTCACACCTGTTGAAATTTTGTCATTAGCTTTTTTCAAAGCAAAATTCAACTGATCCTGATTTAATGAGCTGTATGGTTGCGCCTTTACGGTAAGTGATAAAAAGATAAGTAGTAAAAAACAAATAGAATTTTTCATGATCCAGGTGTTTTTCTAACAAAGTTATCAAATTCTCAAGAAATTATGGTAGTCGATCAAAAATAGAATTTGTCCAATTTTCATTCCAAACATGATACCCCCTATAACAGACAATTTATACGGCTAGATTCTGATGAA